>NZ_JAEQCT010000025.1:0-88260 GCF_020738205.1 Microcoleus sp. PH2017_24_DOB_U_A | reverse complement strand
TTGGTAATTGGTAATTGGTAATTGGTAATTGGTAATTGGTAATTGGTAATTGGTAATTGGTAATTGGTAATTGGTAATTGGTAATTGGTAATTGGTAATCAGGAAAAATTAGTTTTTAGTGGCGATCGAATCTATTAATAAAACTTACGTTTTTGAACTTGGTATCTCTAAAAATATTAGCTTTGGTAACTAAAAATATCGAATCAACCTGATTGATGATGAATAGTGCGTCCCGGAATAATTAAGTTAAATTTAATCTAATACCCGTTTGAAAAAAGAATGCAACTGCTTTGTCAGCTTCAAACCAATATTCAGTAACTCATCCCTAATCGCAAATCCTTCGACACTTCGACAAGCGCTCGCGCCGAAATCTAAAATCTAAAATCGTTCGACGCTCGCGCCGAAATCTAAAATCTAAAATGCTATAAGACCTTATTTTATTTTTTGTACTCTATCTAAGGACAGAGGTAAATTTTACACCTGTGGAGCGATGTAGCGGATTCCTAAATTTTATATGTTTGAGATAAGGCTTTTTAGAGAGCAGAAAGCAGCAGCTAAAATTCTGTGTGGCTTAATCTCACTCAACGAAGTCTCACTCATCGACAGCTTACCCGGAGGGTATTAACATATTATGAATAAACTAACACCAATTCTCATCAGCGGTCTCCTATTATTTGGAGCTGCTGCTTGCACTGAGGGGGCTAAAACTAGCGCCGATGCTCCTAATTCTACCACAGAAAATGTCAAGAGCCCGCCCCCAGCCGAGAATGTTCAAAAAACTCAGTCCGACGCAACTAGCGATGTTCGCAAAGCCCAAGCAAATTCTGATATCAGGGCCAGAGAACAGCGCAACAATGTGACTGGTGGCGATGCAATCAGAGCCGATGGCGACCTGAAAAGTGAAGTTCGTTCTAAGTTGGAAGTGAACATTACTAAAGGTGCGCTCACTGTTGAGGCAAAAGACGGGGCTGTTACCGTAGGTGGCACAGTTCCAAATCAAACTGATTTAGCTAAAATAGAGCCGCTAGCTAAAGAAATTAAGGGTGTCAAAAGCGTGAATGTTACGGCTGTTGTCGCCCCCGCTGCACCCGCCGCATCGCCTACCAAGTAATAAATTAGAAGGAAGTTAGGCAACGGATTTGGTAACGGATAGTTTGACGGATTTAACCGATACAAGTAAGAGGGAAAGTTGGGGATTTCAAAAGTGCTTTCGCAGTGGATTACAACGCTTACGTGAATCTTCCGGTTGCGTTTTTTTGAGTTAAAGAGTTGAAGATTAACTCACTCAAAAATCCGCGTTCCAAACTCGCGCAATACCTGCAATTTGCCATTGGCAATTTGCCATTGGCAATTTACGATTTAAAATTCCCGATGATTAGTGGAAACCTGTCGGAAGATAGAGGTCGAGGTTATTCCCAGCGACCGATGAAAAATGTGGGGAAAAAATGACTAAATGTGATTGATGGCAGCAAGCAGATCGTAAATTTTGTAGTTGTGTAAAAACAGTATTTTTTGAAGGAGAAAAGAAATGGCTTTAGGTCAACACAAACGGGCTGTAGGATCGTTTTCTAATTACCGCGATACGGAACTAGCCTTGATGGAACTGCAAAGTAGCGGGTTTCCGATGAATAAGGTTTCGGTAGTTGGAGAAAATCTCGATCGCAGCGAAATTGCGGGCGCTAGTGCTGCTAAGAGTACGGACGAGAAAGTGGGCGGCGGCGCGAAAGCTGGCGCGACAGCGGGAGTCGTGACGGGCGGTTTGATTGGGTTGCTCGGAAGTATTGGGGCGCTGGCGATTCCGGGAGTTGGCCCGGTGATGGCGGGGGGCGCGATCGCCACTCTGCTTGCTGATACTGTAGTCGGAGGCGCGATCGGGGCTGCTGCGGGCGGTTTGGTCGGCGGTTTGGTCGGTTTGGGTGTTCCCGAAGCCAAAGCTCAGGTTTATAACGATCGCCTCTCGCGCGGAGAATATTTGGTATTCGTAGAAGGAACGGATGCTGAGTTGGCCACCGCCGAAGGAATTATGAGCGTGCGGGGCATTCAGGATTGGGGCATTTACGATGTGCCTACAGACACCGGCCGCAGATCGATGGGTCGCCACAAGCGCGCTGTGGGCGTGTTTTCCACTCGCCGCGAGACTGAACACGCGCTGGGAGAACTGAGAACAGGGGGTTTCGACATGGATCGGGTTTCGGTCATTGCTAAGGATGGCGATTCTAAAGGGGATATCGCAGGCATTGACGTGCACGACAGCGCAGACAACAAGGCCGATGAAGGGGCGACTAAGGGTGCGCTCACAGGCGGAACCCTGGGCGGTTTGACTGGCTTGTTGGTAGGTCTCGGCTTGGTGGCAATTCCGGGTATCGGGCCGATTATGCTGGCTGGAGCCTCGGCTACGGCGATCGCCACTACGCTAGCAGGTACTGCTTTGGGTGCGGCTGCGGGTAGCTTGATCGGAGCTTTAGTCGGTTTGGGAATTCCTGAAGAGGAAGCCAGAGCTTATAACGATCGAGTGGCGAGGGGAGATTACTTGGTACTGGTTGACGGCAGCGAAGCAGAAGTCGCTAAAGCTGGGGCTGTTCTGAGCCGCGGAGGCATTCAGGATTGGAACACCTACGACTCTCCCAGCGTGGATACCGCTCGGGCAGATTACGGCACTCCCGGCACTCCCGGCGCTGATACTACGCCTGGTATTTACGACCCCAATCAGGGCGTTGCTGGCAAGCGTCGGGTTTGATCCTTCAGACTTTGTTTGGGTATTAGATCTCTCCAAAAAAGCAAGTCTGGAACAGGCAAGATGCCTGTTCCACAATAATTATTGGAGATGTCTATTATTTCTACCGACGGCTGGGACGATCGCACTGGCGCACTCGGATTGTTTAGGGCGCAGGCGTTTAGCCGAATGCGGGTAAAATTCTCTCAAAAGTCGGCTTTTTCTGTGAAAGCCGGCTTTTGTTTTGTTCGGGAAACCTCAAAAAAGCGACCAAGCAAAAGTTGAATTTTGAGAGTGCGAGCTGGGCTTTGGGTCGGCTGGTCGATCGGCTCTATAAATTTTTACACTCTAAATCCGCAGCGATTTGTGAGTCTGTAACACTCACTACTGCAAGGGTTGCAAACCCTGGAGTATTATCAAATTGGATGACTAAAATTGCAGCAGAGATTGCCCCGTTAGTCAAAGAGCGACTATCTTTAATTATGGGGTGGCTAATTTCAGCAAATTATATCAGGTGAAGTAGCCAGTCCCGCGCGCCGAGTACGGCCTGCGGTGGTCGGCAATTATTAGAATAATTATTGTCGTCGCCTTGGGGCAAGACTTAGGCTGGTCATTGGTTGGCTGTAGCAGCCCAATTGCCTTAGGCAAGACCGGCTAAAGGAATATAGTTTTTCTGGGAATGCCTCAGCGAAGCATTTTTTCCAGCCCAGGAACAGCTTTTATGTCCGGGAGCGCGTCTGGTGTCGGGCGTTCTGTTAATTAGAAGCGCAAGCGCTCATGGATCGAGTAAACATTAACAACAAGCACAGCAGCGCGGGAGTACGGGAACGGCTCGCGGCGCTTTTTTTGGCGAAATCTCAGGCCCATGGCAGCCTATTGCTGGTTTCGCCTGGGACTCGATCGGCCAGGCGAGCGAAACAGCCTTCCTGTTCGATTTCACGCTGCATTGAGCACAGTGGGGGGAGGTGACACTAGCTGAGCTGACCGGGCTCTGCTTTCATGGGCGATCGAAGAAAGAAGGCAAAAACTAAAAGATATTCGGAGTTGAAGCTTCGAGTCCTTATTTCTTTCGGGAACTAATAGAATAGATTTGCTCCCCTGTACCAGCAATTTGTGGGCTGTGAATGTGGCGCGGGTGCCGCCAGCAAGAACCCCAAAAATATGCGATCGACAACTTATCGATTTATCGATATTTTGTAAATAGTTAGTAGTTAATAGTTAGTGATTAGCAGTTAGTATAAATACAACTAACAATTAACAACTAACATCAGCCGCAACTAACTCTTAGCAGCATAAGACTTACAGGCGGAAGCGAGAAACTCGGTTTCTTCATAAATGCCCCTAGCCAAGCCCTACTTTTACGAAAAACCGGGTGGCTTTTCGTGAGTTCTACGTAAATTATCAGGGTGATGCTAGAAATCAACCAGTTTTGATAATTATTACTGCGGCAGTATTGGTTTAAGAACTGACTAGCAAACACGAGCATACAAACTTTCAGACAACATTGAACATCGAGAAATTAAGGAAACTCACTCAATTTTTTTATGAATTTCACTGAGATTTTAAGTGCCGATGAACTTGTAACTAGACATAGAAACGGGGAACGAGATTTTCGAGGAGCCAACCTCATTGCCGCTCATTTGATTGAATCTAATCTCAGTCGAACTAATTTGAGCAGCACTAATTTGAAAGGGGCCAACTTAATTAGAAGTAAACTAATAGGAGCTAATTTAAATGGTGCCGACTTGAGCGGGGCTAATTTATCTAAGGCGAAATTAATTGAAGCGAACCTAGGCAGTTGTAGTTTAACGGGAACTGTGGCGATCGGAGCCGATTTTAGCGGAGCAAATCTCAGCGGAGCAATATTGTCTCGCGCTGACTTGAGCAAAGCTGTGATGACTGGAGCGAGTTTAGTCGGAGCTTGTTTGCTAAGTGGCTCGAAACTAATTGAGGCTAATTTGAGCGGGGCGACGCTGAGCCGAGCAATTATGAGTGGGGTTGATTTAAGCAGAGCAAATCTGACTAGAGCAATTATGAGCGAAGTAGATTTGAACGGAGCAAACCTGAGCGGTGCAAATCTAATTCGGGCTTATCTCAATCGCGGAAATCTCAGCGGTGTCAATTTGGTTGGGGCGATTTTGAGCGAAGCAAGTCTGCGGGAGGCTTGTATTTGTGCTGCTAATTTGAGCGGTGCTGACTTGAGCGGTGCTGACTTGAAAGGAGCTAATTTAAATGGTTCTAATTTGAGCGGTGCTGACTTGCAAGGCGCTAATTTGAGTAAAGCTAATTTGAATGGTTTGATTCTGCATAATGCTGATTTGAGGGCTGCGAATTTGAACAAAGCTTCTCTCAGGGGAGCTGATTTGAGCGGTGCAAATTTATCGGGTGCTAGCTTGCTGGAAGCAGATTTGCGGGGAGCGAATTTGAGTCACGCCAATTTGTCGGGAGCGGGTTTGCTGCTGAGTTCTTTGACAGGGGCAAATTTGACAGGAACTAATTTGTCGGAGGCTAATTTGATTGGGGCTAGCTTGAATGTTGCTAATTTGAACCAAGCGGCTTTGAGCGGGGCTATTTTGCCGAATGGGGCTACTCACAGCCGCGATTGATCGGATGTCCGGTAGCGTGTTGATTGTCAGTTGGGAGCAGGCTAGCGATCGATCGCGCGTGAAGTCAAAAGCTTCACTTACGTTACGTCGCTTTTTTGCAGTGGCGCGCTACTCGCCGGTGCGAGATCTCGCACCGGCGTTTGACTGGCGACAAAGCGCCCCAAAAAATAGTTGCGAGGGCCCTCGCAACTATTTTTTGGAATTTTTTTGGTAATTTACTTGAAAATTTCTAGAATCCGTGCTATTGTCAAAAGGTTTGAGACATTGTGAGTTAGAGGTAAAACCCCGCAGAATGAAACAATTGGGAACCCATCTGGTCGCTGATGCTTGGGAGTCTCCTGGAGACCTCCTCAACGATCCTGAACGTATCCGCCGCGCCATACTCGATGCGATCGAAGCCGGAGGAGCTACTCTCATCGATTTGTGCGTACACCAGTTTAGTCCTCACGGAGTGACGGCTACTGCAACTTTGGCAGAGTCTCATATAGCAATCCATACTTGGCCTGAACACGGTTATTTTGCAGCAGACTTATTTTTCTGCGGAGCCGGCGACCCTCACCGAGCCATGAAGGTGCTACAGACAGCTTTGGAAGCTAAACAGGTAAAACTCACTGAGTTCACGCGCGGTTTCGAGCCCGGGGTGGGCATTCTAGGTTCTGCTTGTGAAGAGCAGTATGCACCTCGTTTAGTAGAAACGAGTGCAGCCAGAGGATGATAGCCAATTAGCGTAACTTTGAATATTTTATGCTAGGTTTTCGTTAAAATCCCACGGTTCGAGCCGTGGGATTCTTGTTGAAATTTACCGAAGAATTGGGTCTAAAGTCCCGCCGTTCTAGGGCGGCTTTCAAAATCTTTTGTGGCGTTGCTGATTTACGGTATGAAAGGCTAAATATGCCAGTCATAGAAACCACTATCGACAAAGCTTGGGGATTTTTAACTTATTTTTTTTCATACCCTGATTAAGCAACGCCGGAACCAAGAATCCCCACGCGTTTAGGACGCGGAGTGTCACTTTCCCTTTAACAAAGGGCGAACAACTAAATAACCTGCACCGAAGGCAGCAATAACAATCAGAAAAATGGCGATCGCCAACCACAATCCACTTAAGTCTGAGGCTTTTTTGGGTTGAGATCGAATGCGGTAAGGAGTTTCCGGCACCTCTGCAAATAATTTTTCTGGCAGTGTATCCGGCATGGGAGGGGCTGTTGGCTCCGGTAGAGGGAAGGGGAAAGCCACTTTCTGAGGTGGTTGAGGTACGGCAGAGCTAGTCCGCGAGGTTACAGGTGCTGGGGGCTCCGGTTCAACGCTGAAATTGAATTTGACTGAGGGCATTTGAGGCATCCCAGTCTGGGTGACGTTCTGAGCCGAGTTGACTACTTGTTGTAGCTGCTGGGATACTTGAACTACTGTTTCTACTTCTCGCCGCAGTTGTTGATTTTGTTGAACTAATTGCTGGTTGTGGGTTTTGAGGGAGTCGAGCATTGCTTGGGCTGCTTGCAATTCCGCCGTGACTTCTCGATAGAGGGAAATCGGTACCGATGCAGAGTAACTATTTGAGTTTTCAGGGTTCGTATTGTCAGATAAGGTAGTATTTTGCATAATTGTAGATGGCGAGGGTGAACTTTTTTAAGTTTAGCCTGAGAGTATTTGCAATTAGATCGATCGCAACACAATTCGTCAAGATATTTGTTACAGATTTTGAGAGTGAGTTTAATTAAATCTTAGAAGTTTTCAGTCGATCGCTATGAACAACCACCCAACTGCACAAAGTATGTCGCAAAAGTCAAGTACCGAGGAAATGAAATACGGCGAACGCGAGATTTTGGAAGGAGAGTTAATTACTTTCCCGAACCCGCGAGTCGGGCGGCGCTATACGATTAACATTACCTTGCCGGAGTTTACTTGCAAGTGTCCGTTTTCAGGCTATCCCGATTTTGCGGCGATTCACGTTACTTACGTGCCCGACGAGCGGGTGGTCGAGTTGAAGGCGCTGAAGCTCTACGTTAACAGTTATCGCGATCGCTACATTTCTCACGAAGAATCGATCAATCAAATTTTAGATGATTTTGTCGCAGCTTGCGCGCCGCTGGAAGTGACGATTAAGGGCGATTTTCTGCCACGGGGGAACGTGCACACTGTGGTTGAGGTGCGGCACGAGAAGTAGAAGGTTGAGTCTTCTGCGGCTGGTACTGATTGCGGTAGGGGCGTCCTTGAGATTCTCAATCAGCACCGAAAGCATGATTCTGACGCACCGTTTTTTGCTTTCGGTGCGTCAGTGAGATTGTTGGTTTGGCTCGAAAATAACGCTAGAGTAGAACACCCTACTTAATTGCTTCGGAGAGAGATTCTAAGGAGATAAATTGTTTCACATCTAATATTTCGATCAATACCAGTTCTCCGCTGCTAGAATAGTGCAGAATCATTTGCCCTTCATCTTCGGCATAGGCGATCGGGCTATCGGAAATTTCGATCAGCATCGCATCTACATCTTGGCTGTATCTAATCTTTTTCATATCTTGACCTCTTACCCGGATAAGCAGTAATTACTAAAATTTTATCATTATATTCTTGGTAAACCACTCTCAGGACAAGTCCATTCAATCTTTGTTGACAAATAAACTTTCCTTCACCACTTGCTTCTAACTTACTAGGAGTTCTAATAGTTTCCGAAATCAAATCTGTTGATATTGTCACCCCGCGACTTTCTAGAATTTCTATTTTTAGTAAGGCGTGTTGACTGAATTCAATCCTTTTTATCACCTTTATTTCCTGTTTAATTATCGTTTTTACCCGGATGTAAGATGGGCATTGCCCACCCTACAATTAGTTTTAATTAGCTAGAGAAGTCTCAGTAATCGCACTTTTGGTATCTGCTGTTTTCAATTCTGCCAACTTGTCCAAAATCTCCACAACTTCTCTTTCAAATATCACCTGAGCGCGATTAGTGCGCCCGCCGACGTATAGCTTGCCATTTTTTTCCAAAGCCCAAATCTGCGAGTGAGACAGATAGCTCATCATCACGCTGAGCATTAGCAACCCAAAGCCAGTATAAACGAGCGGAATTCCTGGATCGGCTTTAATTTGCAATCCCGTGCTGCCAACAACTTCATCAATTGCCAGCATCACTCCGTTAACTTCAACTGCTGTACCGGCGCGAACAGTCGTTAACAATTTGCCATCAGTACCGTAGACTAACATTGTGCCTTGCAAGTCCTTTGCTAGCAGAGAAACTCCCGCACTCAAATCTGGTTTTGTCGGAATCCAAGCACCCCAAATTCTGCCTTTACCTTGGGTATATAACTGAGCCATTGGCAATTGTAAAACCGGGCTTTTGTTGAGGCGAACTCGCACGGCGGCTAAAGCCCAATCTGCTTGATAAAAGGTGACTCCGCGGTATCTCAGAGGCTCGTTAACGTGAATGGTTTTGCGATCGACCTCTTGGCCTGTTTTGTCCAAAACTGACAGATCCGAGTAAAATTGGTCGATCGCCCCGCTCGGACTATAATCGATCCAGAACCGATTCACACGCACCGACCAATCCTTCGGTATTTGTGGCCCCGCCCAAGGCCCAGCATCAGTGATATTCTGCACCCGAAACGTTTCACCGCTAGGAACCAATTCTTGACCCATAAATCCAGTCATCGAGCCAAACATCGACCCAGCTAAAATAATTAGCATACTCGCGTGAACAATAATCGGGCCGATTTTACCAATTATGCCCTTGCGAGCATAAACTTTTTCACCTTCTCGAAATATGCGGTAATTTTTTTGCTGCAAAAGTTGTTCTAACGAACTTAAAGAAGTTGTTTCTAATTCCGCACTGAGAGCTAATTTTTCAAACTGCTTCGGTTCTGCATAAAATTTCCAGCGGCGGGCGGCTTTTAGTGCCGGAAATTGTCGGGTAAAAGTGCAAGCTGTCAAGCTGCTGCCGAACAAAATTAGGATTGACAAAAACCACCAAGTGCGGTATACGTGGTCAAGTCCTGCAATTAGCACAACTTTCCAAGTTAGGAAGCCGAACAAAGCCGGGTGTTCTGGATAGTTGGATTGGTAAAATTCTACAGATTGACCTTGTTCGATGATGGTGCCGGAAATGCTGAAAAATGCGATCGCCAGCAGCAAGATAATTGCCAGCCGCAAATCTGCCAGCACTGGCAAAAGTTCTCGCTTGAAAAACTTTAGAGGCGCAGTCGCCCAGTCTGATATTTTAGATAGAAATACTTCTTTTGATATCATTGGAAATTGGTAATTGGTAATTGGTAATTGGTAATTGGTAATTGGTAATTGGTAATTGGTAATTGGTAATTGGGTAACACACTACCAATCACAATTAATTAATTCTCTGTATCCTTCAATTTTGTATTGTTTTCGGTAATTCTTAAAGGACTGAAGTCCTTACTACGAACCTTACTACGAATTTTACTGCGAATTTTAGGCGGGAAGAATGCGGGAAAGCAGAGAAAACACGCCAAATCCTACTAATAAAACGCCACTAACAGGCGTAATCCAACTCGACCAACGGCGCAATTCTAACAACTTTTTAATGCTCGCGGTAAAAGTACCTGCTACAATCAGCGGAGCCACGTAGCCCGCAGCGTAAAACAGCAGCAACACACCGCCTAAAACTAGATCTCCAGTTTTGGAAACCCAAGCTAAAAGGGTAGCTAAAACCGGCGTGCTGCACGGAGAAGCTACTAAACCAAAAGTTAAGCCTAATAAGTACGATCGCACGCCCGCAGGCAAATCTTTCGGAACCCAGCCCACAGCGTCAAAAGACGGCATTTGTAAGGGTAAGGCTTCCAGTAAATTCAGCCCCATTAAAATCGCGATGATGCTGACAACGATCGGCAAACCCAGACCAATTTTGCCATAAACTTGACCAGCAAATGATGCTACAATGCCTAAACCCGCAAGAGTTGTCGCCAATCCCAGGGCAAACCATGCCGACTGGGCAGCAGCTTGCAGGCGGCTTTTTGCTTCGTATCCGCCGATGTAGCCGATCGTGATCGGCAACATGGAAAGCATACAGGGCGTCAAGCTCGTTAGCAACCCTGCCAGAAAAATCACTCCGACACTGACTAAACTCAGGTGTGTCAGTTGAGTGTTGACTAAATTATTAGCAAATTGTGCGAGTTGATAAAGTTGGGTTTGCAGGGTTTCCATCGGTCGATTTTAGATTTTAGATTTTAGATTTTAGATTGACTCCGGTGTCATCGAATTGAGATTTTAGATTTTAGATTGACTCTACAGATGAATCTGGGATATTCAACTAAATATCTATTTTTTCGGTTCTCCACGACTTAAGTCGGGGCTTATATCCCTATGCAAGTGAGTTCCGGCGAGTGTGATGTTCTGGCTATGTTGAAAATTGTAACAGATTCGGGTCGCTTCGGTTCAAGATTTGAGATGTGAGCGCGATCGCCTGATTGAGAGTGCTCGCGGGCGATCGTCAACTGCGATAATAGACTTGTTGCAAAAATAGCTAGGACGGGTTCGCCAGCCCATCCACAATTTTTTTTTCTTGTGGGATGGACAGACGAACCCGTCCGAAAATTTGATTCAAAGGACTTTGGCAATTCCAGCCCAATAAGCATCGCGAATTAAATAATTTATACATATTTGTGGGATGGGCGTCCCGCCAGTCATGAGAGGACGGGCGGGACGCCCATCCCACAAAAACCATCAATTTGTAAGTTATTTAATTCTCATTCCTAAGTGATTGCAAGATTATTCACCTTTTCCAATAATCTAAATCATCAAGATAGAGTCATGTTGCCATTTTGGCAGGTTTCAAATTTAGCTAAGCGGACTCCAATAAGTTCTGGGTTTAAATCAGCCTGTAGATCTATAGTGGTTCTCAAAAAAGTGAGGTACGTTGTTGGGATGCGAGCGCTCTTATATTTATTATATAGTAAGCGAGGTCGCATTAAAAACTCCATTTATAGTCATACCTCATCTTTCTAAGAAAGGCTATATGTATTAACCAAAGTGTGGTCTTAAAAATTTAAGTAGATAAATACACTAAACGCTCTTCTAAACCCGGTTTGTGCGAGAAATATTGGTGTGGAAGCGCAGTATTTAAGAAGAAACCGGGTTTCTCACCCGCGCGTGTAAATCCTAAAATATCAACAATTTGAGTTGGTAAATCAGCACCAACACCAAGATTCCTTGTCTGAGGTGCAATACGATGAAAGCAATCTCTTTGAGGCTGAGATTGCTTTCATCGCACGGCTAGCCCAGGAGAGATTTTGGTTAAAATGCGTCCAGGATTGCCAATAGCAGTTAAGTAGACTCTAGGGGAGCCATTGTCAGCCCAGCACGGCTCAATTGCATATGATAAAGTTCTGCTTGCTCTTGCGGGCCAACCCAGACGGTGGCCTGGCCTTCGTTGTGGATTTGGTCGGCGAGTTTCCAAGCTCGATCGCTCGTCATGCCTGGAATGTACTTAGTCAGACATTCCACAACGTGCTGAAACGTGTTGAAATCGTCGTTGAGGACTATTACCCGATAATTTGGATAAGGCTTGCGGGTAACTTGACTCGATCGAACGGGTGCTATGGTTGGTGAAGAGGTCATCGCGCGAACAGCCACTGAAACTACAAAATTTGTAAAAGAGTTACCGATAGCACTATAACACAATTTGAGATTTCTGAACCGAACTCGGCACTTACTGTCCCCTTCGCGGATTTTAGATTTTAGATTCGGGAATGACTTACGGGATTTTGAATGGGAGCATCTCAGTTTTGCATTTACTATAGTGCTATCCCCGAAGAGCGAGTATTGCAGCACTCGCGAGCTCGCGACAGGGCGCACTATAATAATTAATTTTTTCAAAAAAGAGATGCTCCCTTTTGAATTCCTCCACTAAAATACCGGTTATTCGCAAACAGTATCAGGATTTTAGATTTCCTGTACGATAGCAACTGCATTGGCAAAATACCATTTTCAGATTGGATTTGCGCCGCCAGATTGGCGACGCTTTGACGCATTGTTCGATCTGTCATAGCCTGTTGAATCGCTTTTATAAGTCGTTCAACTCAACAGCCTAAAGTTTTGCTAAGGCTCGATCGATATGCACTTTCATTTTTTCGGCCAAGACAGGGACATTGGGTTCTTGAAGAATACTTAGATGATCTCCAGGGATATCATATATGTCTAATCCTCCAACTGCCAGATCCTTCCAGTTTTCCAAAGTGCTAAAGTGACTTTCATCCTTCGCTCGGAACAAAACCGCCCTGCCTGGATAAGGTTGTGGCTTGTAACTGTTGAAAGCGTAATTCCGAAACTCTACTCCAGGATCTACCTTATGATTATTAATCATCATGCCAGAAGTCGATTTAGTCTTCGATTTTAGGATCTTTTTTAACAAATAGGGAAGCCCTTGTTGGCGCAGCTTTTTGAGATGAAAAGCCAGCTTCTGGCTGAATGACAGTTTGTTTTTTCCTGGAATCGCACTATCCAAAAGACCCAGTAAAGCTACCTCCTCACCCTGTAAATGAAGTAGATGTGCCATTTCAAAGGCTACTAAGCCACCTAATGACTCACCCGCTAGGAGGTAAGGCCCTTTAGGTTGATGTTTTTGGATTTCTTTGAGATAGCGAGTTGCCATATCTGCAACACTCACTAAATCCGTTGGTGATTTGTCAAGTTTATCCTTTTGGAACATACTGACTTCCTCGTTGAGATAAACTCCATAACAGGTCTGGTCTTTGCCGAGGTGTCTTGACAAATCATAGTAAAGAAATATGCCGTAAATGAAGAATAAAGGTAGTTTGGAACTGCCTTCCTGAATCGTGACTAAAGCCTGTGCAGAAGACAAACATCCTTCTTCGCGAAGGGTGTTAGCCAACTGCTGAATCGTTGGTGATTGGAAAAGAATAGCTAAAGATAGCTCTTTCTTGTAGGTTTCCTCTATTTCACGAATTAGCGATATCGCTAATAGGGAATGTCCTCCCAACTCGAAAAAATTATCTGTGGTACTGATGGGTGAAGTATGCAATACTTTTTCCCAAATCTTGATGAGTTGAATTTCCAAATCATCCTGGGGACGGGCCAATTCTCTTGGCTTTTCTTGCTGTACTTTATTTGTCGTCTCGGAGGGAGCGGGAGGATTGGGTGTGGCGGATTCGACTGGTTTTGCTTCGCGAGATTGTTCGGGTACGGGTAGAGCTTTACGATCGACCTTACCATTAGGTGTTAGGGGTAGAGCTTCCAAGAAAACAAAGATAGACGGCACCATATATTCTGGTACGTAGTCTTTGAGCAGACTTCGCAGTTCTTGGATGGTGGGGTTCTGATTGTTGAGGGCGACAATATAACCCACTAGACGCTTGTCGCCTGGAACATCTTCCCTGACGATGACAACGGCCTGCTGCACCTTGGGGTGTTTGACCAAAACAGACTCGATTTCACCGAGTTCGATCCGAAAACCGCGAATTTTGACTTGAAAATCTAGGCGACCCAAACACTCAATATTTCCATCTGGCAAATAACGCGCTAAGTCCCCCGTCTTGTAGATTCGTTCGCTTTCCCGAAATGGATTAGGAATAAATCTCTCTGTGGTTAAATCGTCACGCTGCAAATAGCCCCGGGCTAATCCTGAACCACCAATATGTAATTCCCCAGCCACCCCAATGGGAACGGGTTGCAGGAGAGGATCTAAGATGTAGATATCGGTGTTGGCGATCGGCTTACCAATTAAAATTCGCTGTTCGGCATCTTTGACTTGATAAACCGTTGACCAAACTGTTGTTTCTGTCGGCCCGTACATATTCCAAAGTTCTGTACCTTTGGTTAACAATTGGGCAGCCAATTCTTTGGGCATGGCTTCCCCACCGGAGAGCATTTTCATCCGGGACTGACCTTCCCAACCCGGTTCCAGCAATAATAATCGCCAAGTCGCTGGGGTAGCTTGCAGGATCGTAATCCCCAATTGGACGATCGTCCTTAATAACTTTCTGCCATCCATGGCAGCTTCCCGACTCAGGATGACAACCTGCGCTCCCACAGTCAGGGGTAAGTACAGTTCTAAGACTGCAATATCAAACGAGAGAGTGGTGACAGACAGCAAAATATCCGCCTCACAGATTCCCGGTTGCTCGCGCATCGAACGTAAAAAATTGACTGCGCCGCGGTGAAGAACTTGTACGCCTTTGGGCTTACCCGTAGAACCAGACGTGTAAATGACGTAGGCCATATTTTCTGGCGTAACACTTGCGATCGGTGTTTCCTGACTCTCTTGGGCAATGAGAGACCAATCCGCATCCAAACAGATGACCAATGCTTCTTTGGCTGCTTTGGTAGGCAGGTTCTTGACAAGCTGCTGTTGTGTTAACAATAGTTTGGCTTCGGAATTCTCGATCATGTATTCCACGCGATCGTCCGGGTAGTTCGGGTCTATGGGAACATAGGCTCCGCCCGCCTTCAGCACACCTAATAATCCCACCAGCATTTCCAGAGAACGATCGACACAAATGCCAACTAAATCATCTGGTTTTACCCCTTTTTTTTGTAAATAGTGGGCTAGTTGATTGGACCGTTGATGCAGTTCTTGGTAAGTTAATGTTTGACCTTCAAAGGAAACCGCAATTTTCTCTGGAGTTGCTTCTGCTTGTTGAGTCACTAAGTGGTGGAGGCATCGATCTTGTGACTCATCTGTTTGAGTCTGATTCCATTCCACAAGCAACAAATTTTTCTCTTTGTCTGGCAACAACGGCAATGCAGAAATCGGTTGTTCTGCATGAGCCACAATCCCAGCCAACAAAATCTGGAAATGCTCGTTCATTCGTTCAATGGTTTCTGCATCAAACAAATCCCTGCTGTAAGACCAACTCCCCTCCAATCCTTCGCTGGTTGGTTTTAAGTACAAAGTTAAGTCAAACTTCCCTTCGTTATTTTCAATCACCCAAGGACTTGCTGTTAATTTTGACAGATCGATCGTTTGGAAGGGAATATTTTCCTCAAAGACAAAGGTCACTTGAAACAGAGGAGAATAGCTCAAATCGATCTCGGGACAAAATTGATCGACCAACAAACAATAGGGTACATCTTGATAGGCTTGCGCTAACAAAACGACTTTCCGCACTCGTCCCAGAAACTCTAGGAACGTGGGATTGCCGGACATATCTGTACGAAGGGGGACAGCATTCACAAAATTTTCTGAATTCACACGGCTCACAAAAGGGGAGCCAACAATCACGTCTTCTGTACCTGTATAGCGATACAGCAAAATATTAAAGGCGGCTAACAGGGTTGTTGAGAGAGTGACCCCTTCCTGCTCGGCCAATATACCTAAGGCAGTCGCGATTTCCCCAGAAATGCCAAAAGACAGAGAAGCTTCCCGAAAGGATTGCTCTGGGGGGCGCGGTCGGTCAGTGGGTAGGGGTAATAAAGGAGGGGCTCCAGCAAGTTGTTTTTTCCAATAGGCTAAGGAGTCTTGAAGGGGGAGCTTTCGTACCTCTGACATCAGAGTTGCATAGGATGTTTCGTAGATTGCCCGATCGATAGATTGGAATTTGGGATCGTAATACAAGATTAATCTCAGGATCCCCAAGGCTGCAACCCATTCTTTAGCTCGTATATATTTCTGGATTTCGTAAGGCAATCGATCGCCAAAAAGCTTAGTCCAGTGTTTTTTTCCTTCTTCATAGGCAACTAGATATTCTTCTTTTTTAGTTTGTTCAACGTAACTCCATTGCTGAGAATGATCTCGAATTGCATGGATCAGAAAGTAGGTCGATTTACTGGATATATTATTGCCAGTGTAGCGATATTGAGAAACGACTTCACCGTGGAAATAGACAGGAAAATTACGGGCAATTCGCAAACATAAATTGTAATCTTCGATCGCTAATACACTTGGATCAAATGCACCGATAGACTCAATGGCGACAGTATCGAGGGCAGCACGGCGAAACATAATACAACCGCATTGAATCCTATGCCGGATAGCTAAAATAGTTTCATAATTAGCAACTTCAGGCTGATTCTCATATTTCTCTTCTACTTTGTAGGAGCCATCAGGTTGAATGGAATAGAAGAAATAACGACCAAAGACAAAGCCCACCTCTGGCAGGGCGTTGAGATGCTTGACTCCAATCTCGATCGCTTCAGGTAACAGGCAATCATCACTATCCAGGAAAAGAATATACTCTCCCGTACTAACCCGCAGACCAGTATTGCGTGCAGCCGCCACACCTTGGTTATTTTGATAGACGTATGTTACTTTCGGGTAGCGATCGCAGACTTCTTTCGTATCATCAGTAGAGCCATCGTCTACTACGATCACCTCAAACGGAGGGTAGCTTTGTTCCAGAATGCTCTCAATTGCTTCCGGTAAAAATTGGGCGCAATTATAAGATGGAATCACTACCGATACATTTTTTGTCATTTTCTAGACTCCCAAAGTTATGTTAAAAGTTTCTGCACCCAATATTTAAAATATATCTCTCCAGACATCTATCTGTCCACACATTTATCTGTCCCCACATCTATCTGTTACAACAAAATTGCTATAGCAAGGGGAAAAGTGCCGATTTTGCGAGGTCGGGAGGTCTTTACTATCCCTTCCCTCCCACACATGGCTCGATCTCCACAGGTTAAGATACCGTGCAAGGCAGTGGAAATACCTAAAATACCACACCTATTTTTACATCCATTTAAGTAGGTAGGTAGGCGAGATTAAATAAACTTTATTATGTAACAATATGTAAACAAGGCTAACGAGTGCTGCTAGATGTGTATTTGAATACTTTACAATCGTTTACATATTTGCATTTTACAGCGCCGACCTACTTAGTGGTCTACAATTAATGTTTTTCGCATTCTTAATCCTTGTATAGAAATGGTTACATCGAATTACATCATTACTTTTGCAGGACTAAGCGAACCTATTAAGTTATAGCGGTTCTCACAAAGATTCGCGGACGTTGTTGGGAAGAAGGCGCTCTTGATTTAAGCGTTTATGTAAGCTGTCAGCCATACCTCATCTTTTTGAGAAAGGCTATATACCATTTGTTAAAAATGATGCGACTGTATTTGCAGAGTGTGTCGCTCTCTTTCAATGCCAGGCATTGAATCGACTTTTCGACTGGCGATGCACCTTAGATATCGGGGAAAATCAACAAATCCAACAATTGTTATGTCGCACGATTTCTGAAAGATGGTATTAGGATAATCGGTAATCGATAGTTGGTAATCAGTAGTCGGAAATCAGAAAAAAGCTTTCAGGTTAAAAGCTTAAAAGCCCCTCACCAATTACCAATTACCAATTACCCATTACCGGTATTAGTAGCGAGAACTTCAGTCCTCGGAAACAAAAACTAAAGTCCCCACTACAAACCGATAAAAGTTCGTAGTGAGGACTTCAGTTCTAAAACTCAGATGTTACTAAGCCGCAGCCAAATTTGCTGCTGCGAAATCCCAGTTAGCCAAATTGTCTAGGAAATTAGCAATGTAATCGGGACGGCGATTTTGGAAATCCAAATAATAAGCGTGTTCCCACACATCCAAAGTCAGCAAAGGAGTTTGGCCGTGTGCTAGCGGGGTGTCAGCGTTAGCAGTTTTGGTAACTTTCAAAGTACCGTTGTCCACAACCAGCCAAGCCCAGCCGCTGCCGAACTGAGTTGTCGCAGCAGCCTTAAATTCTTCTTTGAATTTGTCGAAGCTGCCAAAGTCGGCATTGATTTTATCAGCTAAAGCTCCTGTCGGAGTGCCGCCGCCGCCCGCTTTGAGGGAATTCCAAAAGAAATTGTGGTTCCAAACTTGACCTGCATTGTTGAAGATGCCGGCTTTGGATGGATCTTTGGCAGATTCCATTACAATTTCTTCTAGGGATTTGCTGGCTAGTTCGGTGCCTTCAATCAGTTTGTTGAGATTGGTCACGTAAGCAGCATGGTGCTTGTCGTGGTGGAACGAAAACGTGTTGGCCGACATATGACCTGACTCTAGGGCGTCAGCGGCGAAGGGTAATGGTGCGAGTGTAAATGCCATTGTGTTCAATCCTCTCTTGGTGGCTTTTTTGGGTTGACTTTCCGGCTTTTGTATGATTTGAGCCCTTAGTCGCTAGCTCGAGTTGATCGAGCTGTTGTAAATAATTATTGACAATTTTCATATTTTATCTCAGTTGCAGCATTTTAGGATTTTGAGCTCTACTTTTCACGAAATCTACTAATATCAGGTTTCACATAGCACAAACCTTGGCAAAAAGTCAACCCGCCTGCGTGATAAATAAAAGTTGCTAGGAAATTGTCACTAGACAGAATTTTGATGATGGTTATAAATAAATTAAACCTGTTTTTGGGCAAATATAAGCTGAATTTAACTTAAGCTGTAAGCAAGTCCAACAGATTCCCGGAGCAGTCAATGGAAAACCGTTCAAATAACCAGACTAATTCCCCTCCTAAATGGTTGAATTTGAAACTAATAGTCAGCGGTCTGGAAACAGTTCAAGACTTAATTGTAATTTCTTTGTGTATTGGTTTGTTCTGTTTCATGGTACTCGAACTGCGAGAAATGTTTTTTTCGCTGCTGCCTCCTTTGAATTTTCAGGAAGTGACGGCCGACATTCTATTTTTATTGGTTTTGGTGGAATTGTTTCGGCTGCTCATTATTTACTTGCAAGAGCAGCGCGTTTCGATTGGCGTGGCGGTTGAAGTTTGTATTGTATCTGTTCTGCGAGAAGTTATAGTTCGGGGAGTTCTGGAAACTCCCTGGGTTCAAATATTGTCAACAGGCGCATTCTTGCTAGTTTTGGGAGTGTTGTTAGTAGTCCGAGTTTGGTTGCCGCCAACTTTTGAGGGAATTGACCCGGAACGCCGTTTTGCTAGCCGAAAAAGAAATCTTTCAGAGCCGGAATCTTCTTCAGAGCCTGTTGCTGTAAATAGCAAGTTCAATTCTCATTGAGTATGGCGAGACAGGCGATTTTAGATTTGCTCTACAGCTTGTCTGGTTACCATTTATCGTCTCTTGTAAAATAACCATGATAACTTTCGTTGTGAGGATTAAAGTCATCTGAAAATAGAGGGGAAGGACTAAAGTCCTCACTACGAACCTATTTGATTGCGGTTCGCCGTCAGCACTTTATATCAATTCCGGTTGCATCTGAATTAATATTACCCGAAATCAGGACACGGCAGTGCCGTGTCCCTACGATTAATCACGGTAGGGAAACGGCACTGCCGTGTCCTCGCTTGTCATTCCGGCGCAGCCGGAATTGATATTAGTTCTCTGAAAATAGAGGGGAAGGACTAAAGTCCTCACTATGAAACTATTTGATTGCGGTTCGCCGTCAGCACGTTAGTTCTCTGAAAATAGAGGGGAAGGACTAAAGTCCTCACTACGAACCTATCTGATTGGGGTTCGCAGTCAGCACTTTAGTTCTCTGAAAACAGAGGGGAAGGACTAAAGTCCTCACTACGAACCTATTTGATTGCGGTGATTCGAGGTGACACAATATTAGCTGTTAGTCTGCAATTCGCCTAAACGAGCTAACACTTCTTTGGAGTGAATGGCGGGATTAACTTTAACAAATGTTTCCCGCAAAATTCCTTCAGGGTCAATAATAAAACTGTGCCGGGAAGAGATAAAACTCATCCAAGAACCGTAAGCTTTACTTATTTTGCCGTCGGTATCTGCTAATAGCGGAAATTTCAAACCTTCAGAATCACAAAATTCTGCGTGGGAGTTGATATCATCAGCGCTGATGCCGATGATTTGAGTGTTTTTTGCTAAGTATTTCGGCAAGTCTTGCTGGAATCGACGCGCTTCGATCGTACAACCGGATGTAAAATCTTTGGGATAGAAGTAGACTACGAGCCATTTACCGCGATAATCGGACAGCGAGATTTGCCCGTCGCCGCTGTTTGTCGGTAGACTAAAGTCTGGTGCGGCTTGATTCACCGCCGGCAGCTTGCCACCGAGGGCTAAGGCTGGAGGGGCAAAGTTGAAACTCAGAAGGGCTAGACAAATTGCCAATAAAGTGCTAAAGAACTTGCGGCGCGAAATCATAAATTAACAAGTAGAACTGTACTTAACACAAGTTTACAGTTTTCTGATTAAATGGGTAGGGGCAATTCGCGAATTGCTTCTAATAGTGACATACTCCTACACTGACGCTCGTACAGTACAGTGTAGGCTTCTCAGCGACTCCAGCTATTGCTTCGGACGTTAACTGAGCTTTAAGAACGGAATGCCCTACCGCTCTGTTTTTGATATTTATTGCTGCATTATGGTCGCGGTCAAGACTACATCCACAATGGGGGCAGTCGTGCCATCTCTCATGTAGCTTCTTAGGAACTTTAACGCCACAAGTAGAACAATCTTGACTTGTACCAGACGCTTTAACAGGGATAACCAACAAACCAGCATTTTCGGCTTTGTTTGTCAGTATCGACAGAAAGCTTGACCATCCGGCATCAAGAACAGATTTTGCCAACCATGTACGCGCAAGTCCTTTGACATTCAAATCTTCAACCGCGACAACATCATATTTTTTCAACAAGTTGTTAGCAGTTTTGAAATGAAAATCTTTACGTTTGTCAGCAACTTTTTTATGCTGCTTGCCCAACTGTTTTACCGTTTTTAATCTTCGATTGCTTCCTTTTTTACGACGGGAAACACGCTTCTGAATAACTTTTAAACGTTTTTGAGATTTGCGATAATGTTGAGGTATAGCAACAGTTTTACCCTCAGAAGTTGTCAAAAACTCCTTTAAGCCAACATCGATACCAGTTATTAAATCTGGATTGAAATCTGGTTTAATTGTTGGCACTGTCGCATCTTCCAGGCTGAGGGTTAAATAGTAACCGTCAGCTTTTTTAGTGACAGAAGCAGTTTTGATTTTGAAACCATTCGGAATGGAACGATGCAAAACAACCTTAACTTTTCCAAACATCGGAAGATTGATTAAATTGTTTTGCAAGCATCCATCGTTCATTTGAGGATAGGTAAAGGTTCTGTAGTGGTTGCGAGACTTAAATCTTGGTCTGCCACTACGTTTTCCGTTACTGTCACCCTTCAAGAATCTATCAAAAGTTACCTTGACTCTCTTGACAATATCCTGAAGAACCTGCGAGTAAATTTCGCCATACCAAGGATGAGTTTTCTTGAGGTTAGGTAGTGTTTTCTTTTGACTGTAGTAATCGGGATTGTCCCGTAATTCTGGAAGGTGACAAACAAGAGGACAAGCATTGATAGGACAACGATTTTGCTCGTACCAGTTAAATCTATCTGCCAACAAATAGTTATATTGAGCGCAAAGCATAGACAACCACCTGTCTAATTCTATTGCTTGTTGTTTGCCTGGGCGTAATTTGTACTGGTATGCCGTCCTCATTTGCTTTTACCTCCTGTTAGCACTATGGTAGCATGATTGTGTAACCATTGTGTAGCCACATGAAAAATAAACAATTAAGATTAAGGATGTCTGAGCGACGTTTCCATAAGTTACGGCTATATGCTGTTCAATCCGATAAGACAATGACTCAAGTCATTGAAGAGCTGATTGACTCATTGCCAACATCAAAGATTGGCAATGAGTCACCGACCGACATCGCTAATTGAACTGCGTTCAATATTGCTCGTCGGTCAATTCCTCATTGCCTCGCATTCATCCCACACTAACCTGAGTACAGGTATGGTGTGGGGATTCTGCTGTGCTTGCTAAATCTGAGTTACCCACCCCTTTGATGATTCGGTGTTTAAAACCGCTTTTATACAGAGGATGCCCGCTTCTGCTGGCTAGGAAATAAAGGGAACATTTAGCCAGGATTTGGTATCAAACCGAAATATCACTTACTCAAATAGCAATTTACTTATGAGCGCTGCACTCCCGTTAACAGGCAAAGTTACAGTAGTCCAGGTAATTAATGGTCAACCGGTGACGATCGAAGTAGACGGCACTAATGCGCCGATTACTGGGGGAAATTTTGTTGATTTAGTTGAACGTGGCACCTACGATGGGGTGATGTTTCACCGAGTTGTGCGCCAGCCGGATCCTTTTGTGGTGCAAGGGGGCGATCCGCGCAGCAAGGATACTAGCATTCCGGCGGGTCAATTGGGAACGGGTAATTTTATCGATCCGGATACTAATCAGGCGCGTTTTATTCCTTTGGAAATCAAGCCGCAAGGGGCGGCACAGCCAGTTTACAACCAAGTTGTCACGCAAAAGCCACAGTTGCCTCACACGAAAGGGGCGGTGGCAATGGCTCGTTCTAATAGTGGTTTAAATACGGCTTCTTCGCAGTTCTATTTTACTTTGGATGCTTTGCCGTTTTTGGATGGCAATTATGCTGTTTTTGGCAATGTAATTCAAGGTTTTGAGACGGTTAATGCGGTGCAGCAGGGCGATCGCATTTCGAGTGCCAAAGTTGTTGCAGGGATTGTCCCCAGTCGGGTTTCGAGTATTATTCCCAATGCTGCTGTGTTGAATAGTTTTGTGAATAATACTAATTTTGTAAATCTGCCTTTGCGATCGCTCAACTTGCCTAATACGCCGAACAACTATCAAGTCACTGCCCAAGACTCTCAGCAAAACCCCAGCGGCGTGCGCGGAGGTAGCGCCAACGATCGCATTATCGGTTCATCGATTGATGATGCCATTAACGGCGGCAAAGGCAACGACACTATCACCGGGGAAGCAGGCGACGATTTTCTCAGAGGTGGCAAAGGTAGCGACTTAATTAGCGGTGGTGTTGGCAACGATATTATCAACGGAAATTTCGGCGACGATACTCTTAATGGCGATGCTGGTAACGACTTTTTACGGGGTGGGCAAGGGAATGATGTCTTAAATGGTGGCGATGGCAATGATATTTTGATTGGGGATACAGGCAACGATACTCTCACCGGAGGTAGTGGTGCAGATACTTTTGTTTTGGTCGGAGTCGATCCTGCGAGTCTGCCTTTTATTCTGCTACTCCCAACGAATCATACAATACTTGATTTTAAACCAGGTGAAGGCGATCGCATTGCTTTGACAGGAAAATTATCGGATACCACATTCACTCAATCTGGCAGCGATACTTTAATTAACTTAGCTGGGTCTCCTGCTATTGTAAAAAATGCTACTGTCGATTCCGTCAGAAATGCAGTTTTTGCAATTCCTTTGTCTCCGATTGTTCCTCGTCCTAATGACCTACCCACTGGCGATGTAGCCTTAAGAATTGGGTAGTTTTAAGTGAATTGGGTTGAGTTAAACTCGACCCAATTTCTAATACTTTTCGGCTCAATATCCATATCTTTTATTAGATGCCAGCCCCTGGTTATACAATCTATTTTTTATGGCTTATGCCAAATTTAATTAATAACATAACTTTCTAAGTTTAGAGACAGCATCTTGATAGCAATCCATTCTCGATTGCTGCTTAAATAGCCCTGCTGCTTTCTGAAAATCCTCAAATGCTCCTTGAACTTCTCTCAATTTATATCTAGTCACTCCTCGGTTGAAGTAAGCTTTGGCAAAATTGCGATCGAGGCGAATTGCTGATTCAAAATCAGCTAGTGCTGCGAGGGAATTTTCCATTTGCAGGTGGATAGTGCCTCGGTTAAAGTAAGCTTGAGCCAAATTGGGGTTGAGCAGCAGTGCTGAGTTGTAATCTGCGATCGCCCCAGCACGATCTTTTAAGCCAGCTAGCATAAACGCCCGATTGTTATAATACTTGGCTCGATAGGGATTGAGTTCGATGGCGGTAGTTAAATCTGCGATCGCAGACTGTTTGTCGCCTAATCTGTAGCGGGCAACACCGCGATCGTTGTAAGCTGGTGCGAATTGCGGATTAATGTTTATTGTGGCGGTGAAATTTTTAATCGCAGCGTGCAAGTCCTTTTGTTCGAGACTTTTTAAACCTGCACTGTAAACCTTCTTGGTGCTAACGTCTAAATTTGCCTCTTGTCGCGCTTGGGCTTGCTCGCCCGAAAATACTTTACCTGAAGTATTGGCGAATCCCAAAAATTCGATCGAATTGAAAATAGTTGTGACAGCTAATTGACTCGGGAGAAAGGGGATAGTACGCATGGGAGGGCGGGTGTTTAACTGTATGCTCTAATTTTCTTGCATCTTTCAGCTACTGACAGTGATATCCGTACTCTCGGGGAGGTGATAAGTTTGAGGAGATTTGGTGATGCTCGGGGATTGATTTGTGTGATGACAGTTGGGTTTAGTTCGTGACGCCAGTCACAACCAAGGATAATTGCGTCTATAAACCGCTAAATTTCGTAGTTTTAAGCGAACTGAACAATTTATTTTTGCTAGCCAGATTCACCAGAGAAAGAGGGAGAGAGGAAGAGGTTGAGAATATTTGACGCTGGAGGAGAATAGTTTATTAAAATATACAATTTAAATGGGCAACAGCTTCTTGCATTGTCGCAATATATGCTATCAGTAAATTCCGATCGCACTTGCGAGCATCTGATACAGGGTTTAGGGAAAAAAAATCTCTAGCACCGACGCATCTGTGAAGCAACCCATTTTCTAGGTAAGAGGATTCACCCGCGACTCGCCGAGTTAAGTTGGGGGCTGGGCTAAGGGCGATCGACATTTCACTGATATTTTTGAGTAATATTGCCGATGAAAGTTGCTTATTCTTTGATATGCTCTGATTACACATCAAGAATCTATTGCAATTAGTGTCAATGAAAATAGTTCTGACGTTAAAAACTTTCTTCGCGACAGTATTCGCGATCGCCCTATTTAGTCTCTACTTAACTCCTCCTGTGATTGCCGCGAATGCCGAGGATCTGAGTCAGCTATTAAAAGATAATTGGTGCGTCAGCTTTCTGTGGAAGCAATGCGATTTGAGCGCTGCCGATTTGCGAGGAGCTAATCTCCAAGAAGCCAACTTGAGCGGTGCCAACCTGAGCGGCGCCAACTTGTCCGGTGCTAATTTAAAAAATGCTGACCTTTCTGACGCAGATCTCACCAGCGCCAATTTAGCAAATGCTGATATTTTGGGCACGGATCTCAGTCGAGCCAATTTGACCGAAGCTAATTTCAACCGCACAAAATTGTGGGATGCTAATCTGACTTTGGCAAATCTGAGTCGCGCCAATTTACAAGATGCTAATTTGTTGGATTCTAGACTTTGGGGAAGCAATCTCACCCAAGCTAATTTAACTGATGCGACCCTGCACGGTGCTGATTTGCAATATGCTAATCTGGCAGACACTAATTTGACAAATGCTGATTTGCACAGCTTCTTTTTCCGAGGTTCCAAACAAGTCACAAATCTGAGCAATGCTAATCTAGAAGGCGCTAATTTAACGGGAGCAAATCTCAGAGGTGCGGTGCTGAATGGAGCGATAATGCCCGACGGCTCTATTAATAATGAAGAAATTGGCTTTAATTTAAAGTAAAGTCTGAATACAGTTGACAGTTGACAGTTGACAGTTGGCAGTTGACAGTTGACAGTTGACAGTTGACAGTTGACAGTTGGCAGTTGGCAGTTGGCAGTTGGCAGTTGTGAGTTCTCAGCAGTCAGTAATTAATAGACATTTAACTAATGACTAATGACTAATGACTAATGACTACTGACTTAATTCGATCGCCAAACTGCATCCCACGGCCCGCCGCCAACTTCCAAACCGGCCAAAGAACTTTGAGCCTCTAAGATAATTTTAGAGCGCTGCTTGCCATTTTTCTCAACATTTCCCCCCAACAATTCTCGCAGTTGCAAGCGCAATTCGCCGTGCGTCGTATCGCGGCAGCAAAAAGCCAGACCCTTGGCTGTAGGAGTTCGCACATAGGTGCCAGAACTTTTTGTACTGCCACTTAACTCAACTTCAAACTGGCTGTTTCTCGCCTGCATTTTCCAGCTTCCCCAAGGTTCAATATTCCAAGTTACTTGGGAATTCCAAGGCACAAATTCGTAGAATTTGCCTCGGTAATGGATGCCAATCATTGCTACCGATTCCATCCACCACAGCACGCCCCGCTTGCCACCCCCAGCAGTTAATGCTAAATCGCTTTCGCCTTGAAAACAATTGCAATTTATCCAAAACCATTTTTGCGGAAAAGCACCGCCCCAGTTTTTTTCGGTGTAAGCGGGAGCGTCTTTAAATTCATAGCGTTCGCCGTTCCAATCGATCCAACCCGTGGCTAAACCGTGAGCCATTAAAATTTGCCATCCAGGCTCAAACACTGGCAAAAAAGATAGCATTCCCGCCGTGGATTTTTGGAGTTCGTCGGAGTTTCCCCAGCCGTAAACAGGTTTGATTTCGTATTGCCAAAAACAGTGATTTCCAGTTCCTGGATCGTGCAGATAACCTTGATTCAAAGTAGCAGTAGCTTGATAGCCTTCTTCGATACGGCTGTCGAATACTTGTGGTTCTAAATATTCTGGTTTAATTTGTAAATCTGTTTTGCCCCAATGTCCTAAACCCAATGTGTCTCGGTGCGCCCAAAACTTATTTACATCGGGGAAGGTGCGGCACAAATAGCTATCTTTGGGGCCGAGAATTTGGGCGGCACCGCCGCTGTAAGGTTGACCGCCTCTGGGGTCTTCTATGGAATACATGAATGCAAAGGATTGTCCGTGAATTGGTAATGTTATTCGGTAGTACCAGCCTTCAAAAAAGCGCCGGGAACTGCCGTCCCAGTGGTAGCCGCTGTGGGGAGTTTCAATAGTTTTGAGTTTTGAGGCTGTATTTGACATAATATTACTAATAGCAAAACAAGAGTCATTGGTCATTGGTCATTGGTCATTGGTCATTGGTCATTGGGCATAGGGCATAGGGCATAGGGCATTAGTCATTAGACCTCTTGCAAAATAATTTTCTGATATAATGGAAAGTTTTGCTTTAGTTGATTAGATATCTCCCAAAAAGCCTGTGAATAACAGGCAGGATGCCTGTTCCACAATTATGGGAGATGTTTAATTCAAAGCCTCTGATTATAACATATATCTTTTTTGCAAGAGGTCTATTAGTCATTGGTCATTAACTAAAAGGAAGAAGCAGGCTTAGTACATTACCGATTACCGATTACTGATTGCCAACTACCGATCGCCAATTACCCATATAATAGGATATTCATTATGTCTTTAGCACTTTGGCGATCGCCCTTAGCGCGATCGCTCCACCGCAACCGCAGTCTTGCCTATGCCCGCTACTTGCAACTAGCAACGGTTCGTCCTGACGGGCGTCCTGCTAACCGCACTGTGGTGTTTCGAGGCTTTTTGGAAAACACCAACCAGTTAAAGTTTATTACAGATATTCGCAGTCAAAAGGCAGAGGAAATTAATCTCTATCCTTGGGGGGAGATTTGCTGGTATTTCCCTAAAACTCGGGAACAATTTCGGATTGCTGGACAACTGATTTTGGCAGGGGCAGATTGTCCAGATGTAGAGTTGTACGCAGCCCGCCGCACAGCTTGGCAGGAGCTTTCTGAGGGGGCGCGGGTGCAGTTTGGTTGGCCCGATCCTGGGAAAGACAAGGCTGAGGCTACTGCTTTTGATTGTGCTTCCCCAGATGCGATCGAGCCGCTGCCTAGTTTTTGCTTGCTGCTGTTGGAACCGGAAACGGTGGATTTTTTGGAGTTGCGGGGGGAACCCCAGAACCGATCGCTTTACGGGCGCGACGGGGATGGCAATTGGTTTGTGCGATCGGTCAATCCCTGAAAAAGAAGTCATTAGTTATTGTATTGGTTATTGGTTATTGGTTATTGGTTATTGGTTATTGGTTATTGGTTATTGGTTATTGGTTATTGGTTATTGGTTATTGGTTATTGGTTATTGGTTCCAATGCCCTGCGCGGGCATTCTTCCCTGTTTGGCCTTCTTCCCAATGCCCTGTTTGCCCAATGCCCAATTCCCAATGCCCAATGCCCAATGCCCAATGCCCAATTCCCAATTCCCAATTCCCAATTCCCAATGCCCAATGCCCAATGCCCAATGCCCAATGCCCAATTCCCAATTCCCAATTCCCAATTCCCAATTCCCAATTCCCAATTCCCAATTCAAATTTTAGATGCCGGTGCCGTCGAAAAATTCTTGAATTGCTTTATCTTTTAACTGACAAGCGGTGGCAACAGCTAATTGGTTTTTTTCAGCTACAGCTACATGACTGGTTTGATTTAAAGTTGAGAATGCTGAATGGAAATCGGAAACAGAAGTTAATGAGGCAGATGGTTGGGGAATCAAACTTTTTAGTTGCTGTTCGAGGGATTCGATACGATCGACTAAAGATCGAATTACCGCAGCTTCGGAATCCGGCAAACTGCCGTGTTCTAGGGGATTGACGCGCACTCCCGATCGATAAACAATGCGGCCGGGAATCCCTACAACGGTACAGTCAGATGGTACGTCTCGCAGGACGACGGAACCGGCGCCGATGCGAACGTTGTTGCCAATTAGCAGGTTGCCGAGTACCTTGGCGCCGGCACCGACAACTACATTTTCACCGACGGTAGGGTGACGTTTGCCACTTTCCTTGCCTGTGCCGCCGAGGGTGACACCTTGGTAAATTAGGGCAAAATCGCCGACGATCGCTGTTTCGCCAATCACAACCCCCATACCGTGGTCGATGAAGACGCTTTTGCCGATCGTTGCCCCTGGGTGAATTTCAATGCCGGTCAAAAAGCGAGCAATGTGGGAAATTAAGCGGGGAATGAAGGGAAGACCCAGTACGTAAAGCCAGTGTGCGAGGCGGTGCAGCACTAGGGCCTGAAGACCTGGGTAACAAAACAAAACTTCCAGCCAGTTGCGAGCGGCTGGGTCGCGATCGAAAATTATACTGAAGTCAGCTCTAAGAGTCTTTAGCACTTTCGGATTTACCAATTTTGGTTAAACACGGCACTTTCGATCTTACATTTTACTTGATGGGGGAAGTTAGTGGCGGAGCGCGAGATTTGGGGAGTCGGAGATTGGGGGAGTGTCCCTGGAGCAGATTGGGGGAGATTGCGATAAAATTTGAAGATATTCGATTGTCCCCACCTCACAGCGCCACTGCACCCTATTCCTGTACTGAGATCGTATAGTTAGACTTGACTCCGGGTTCGAGTGTGCCGACCCAAATTTTGTATGAGCCTGCTTGCCAGTCTGAATCTACAATGCCAGCATCTTTATTCTGACCTGTATCGTCTCCGCAGCGCACGGTGTTACCGGGGCCTTGTACGAGTAAGGTGGTGTCCTTGCCTCCGCTGTTGACTTGGATGGTAAGTTTGTCCAAGTTTTGCTGCAAGACTATGATGTGGTCGGGAGTGGGGGTGGCAAAACCCAAACATTTGTTTTTGTGGCGATCGGCGTTGGCAATGGCAGATAGAGAGTACGATCCGCCTGTGGAACCTCTCAAAGCTGCTGTTGGGGCCCCAAAACCTCGCGATAAAATTAATGTGCCGAAATTGGCTGTTTCTGCTAAAACTGGGTGGGTGGCGATCGCACAAGTCGCAGCCAAGATCGCAGCGTTTTTGAAATGAACTCGCGGATTAAACAACATGGCACTACTCCTCTGTCACAACTTAAAATCACAACTCAGAATTTACCCATCGCAGCCCCAAGAATCCGAACTAGGAGAGGAAGAACATTTTTTTTTAATTAGTTCAAAACCTCTTGGTTTCTCTTCCTTATTTTTATCAGAACAACACCTGTGCGATCGCCCTTCCTCGTGCCACTCCCAGTTCTGCCACACGCGCCACGCTCATACCCGCAATTGTACGGTGTCAAGATGATAAATTTGATACTGCTTGCCTCTGTATTGGGAATTGCTTCCCTATTCGCCGAGGTTTTGCTATTGTTACCTATGAGTCTATCTGGCTGGCTCCATTTCCCGGTTTGGCTCAGCCTGACTTTGATTTTGCTGGCTATTTCTTGGTGCTTGGGCGATTAGTTTGCAGCGATCGGTGACGAGTTATTAGTTATTCAAAAGCCAATTATCAGAAAATTGGGTTGAAAACCCCGTCATTATAGGACGGCTTTAATTCAAATATAGAGCAAGGCTTCAACTTTTAAACCTTTTCAATACAAAGAAGTATGACAAACCCTTCAATCCAATAGATTTTAGTTTAAGCTTAAATCAGGTACACAACAAACAGGAGGTGACTCAATCTTGTTGACCAACTATGTTTACAAACTTCGTCCAAATCAAACCCAAGATTTAAAAATCTCAAACTGGGTGGATATGTTGAGAAGTCACTATAACTGGTGCCTGAACGACAGAATCATTCAATATAACCAACAGTTTGTTCAAGGAGACTACTGCGATATCAGAAATCAGGTTGAAGCTTGTCCGTTAACCTGCTTCGTCAGTAAAAATGGTGCAACCGGCAATCCCTGGAAAGATGGCAAGGTAGATTTTGAAGGTAAACTCAAAAATCCTCGTCGCACTGCTGGTGACATTCAAATCACATCCTTACCGAAGCTCAAAATAGCTAGACCTTGGTATAGTGGCAGTGACTCAACAGTTTTACAACAGAACGTTAAACGTTTAGATACTGCCTACAGAAACTTTTTTGAAGGCAGAGGATTTCCTCAATTCAAAAACCGTAGTAACTTTACCTCTTTTACTTTTGTAATGGGAATAAAGATACAAGGTAACAAAATCTACTTGCCCAAAGTAGGTTGGATGCGGTTTTATAACTCACGCTCAATCTCATATTCGCGGACGTTGTTGGGAAGAGAGCCCTCTTGGTTTCAGTGGTTATATAACCTGTCAGTCATACCTCACCTTTTTGAGAAAGGCTATATCAAAGCTTGTGCTGTCAGGAAGCGCCAAAATGGTTGGTACGTGTCTCTGAGGATCGAAGACAAGTCTGTTCCCGATTACAAGGCTAAATCTCTCCAGGATGTGGTTAAAGTAATTGGATGCGACTTAGGGATTACCAAGCTGGTGCATCTTTCCGATGGATATCAAATTGAAAATCCCAAATTTTCAACTAATAAAAAAGTTAAACGCACCTTAAAAATTAGACAGAGACGAGTTAGTCGCCAAGTCAAAGGCAGTAAAAATCGGAAAAAAACAGCCAAAAAAGTAGGACTATTACATCAAAAAATCAGCAATCGGCGTCAAGCGTATCAATGGAAAGTCGCTCACAAAATAGTGGAGCGAAATATTGATGCAATTGCTTTAGAAGATTTACATATTTCTGGAATGCTACGTCGTTGTCGTGTAAAAATTGAGGAGAAAACGGGAAGATTTCTCAAAAATGGACAATCCAGAAAAAAAGGTTTAAATCGCTCTATTTCCGATGCAGGCTGGGGTGAATTGATTTTAAAGATTGAGTATCTGGCTGCAAAGCAAGGAAAGGTCGTCATTAAAGTCAATCCTAAATACTCTAGCCAAGAATGTCGAAATTGTGGTCATATAGATAAGTCCAACAGAGATGGTGAAAAATTCATCTGTGTAGAATGTGGCTATCATGAACACGCTGATATTGGTGCTGCAAAAACGATTAGAGATCGAGCTTTGAAAATGGTACGCGGGGACTCTGCGAAACCTGGTACTATGTACCTAGACGCCCAAAAGGTATCACCACGCTCAAAAAGCAAATGTGGTGAGTTTGGGAACCCTAGCCATAGGGATATTAAGACCGAAATGTCTTAAGAATCCCCGTGCCTTGACTGCCGGGGAGTGTCAACAATCTTTCCGCTTCGCCCAACGGTCAATTCCCGTTAATGCAGCTTGCACCTATAGAACGGCCCGGGGTGTGATGATGTATACTGCAAAATTGACAATCAGGACTCTAAAATCTAGGATTTAACATCTACCTATAGAATGATGCAACGAGAAATTTCTGCGCTCTCTGAATTTCGCTCGAATGACAAAACTCTGCTGGAAACTCCTAAGAAACAGTCGCGTCCGATACACCGGGCGATCGTGTTAATGCTAGTAGCAACCGGTTTGCTGGGCCTGCACGCTAGCCGGCTGGTGGAATTGCAACTGGTACAAGGCAAGCAAAACCGAGAACGAGCCGAAAACAATCGCGTTCGCCTAGTACCGATGCCGGCGAATCGCGGACACATTGTCGATCGCAAAGGCAAGCTGCTAGCGGCTAACAATTTAGCTCGATCGGTCTATTTGTGGCCGAAAGAACAAACGCCCGAAGAGTGGAAAGTGACAGCACAAAAGTTGAGTCCGCTGCTAAAAATCCCGGCTAAAGAAATATTAGAGAAATTAAAAAAAGTCGATCCTCTATCCTACAGACCGGTGCGAATCAAGCAAGCTATGCCACCAGCATTGTTTGTACCGCTAGCAGAACAGGTGGGACAAATGCGGGGAGTGGAAGTGCGGCCAGAAGCAAGCCGCTACTATCCCGAAGGCAGTTTAGCTGCTCACGTTTTGGGATATATTGGCGAAGCTACCGCAGAAGACTTGAAAGCTCACCCGGAATATCCAATGGGGATGATTGTCGGTCAGATGGGCATAGAAGCAAGTTCTAACAAGGAAATTGCGGGTGTGTGGGGCGATCGGCTGATCGAAGTAAATGCCCAAAATCAAGAATTGCGGCTGATGGGAGAGACACCGCCCAAACCGGGCGAGGCAGTGCAGCTAACCATAGACTTGTCCATGCAAAAAGCAGCCGAAACAGCCCTGGGGAACCGCCGGGGAGCAGTAGTGGCCCTTGATGTGAAAACCGGCGCGGTATTAGTTTTGGCCAGCCACCCGACTTTTGACCCCAATTTGTTTACGCGAAAAATCACTAAGGATGATTGGGCAACTCTTCAACAGGAAGAAAATCCATTTGTGAATCGAACCATGCAAGGCTATCCCCCCGGCAGCACGTTTAAAATTGTGACTTCCGTCGCGGGGATGGAGTCGGGCAAGTTTTCGCCGGACTCAATTATTGGTACTTCGTCTTACATTACTGTGGGGGGAATTGATTTTAACGAACACAGCGGCGGTTACGGAAACATCGGCTTTCGGGATGCCTTGGCTTTCAGCAGCAATACGTTTTTTTATCAAATCGGGATGAGTGCCGGGCCGGACGAAATTGCTAAGTGGGGACACCGCTTGGGCATTGGCAAGGATACGGATTTGAAGCTTTTGGGCCTAGGCGGTGGCGATCACGGTCAAATGCCGACCCCGGCCCAGAAGGAAAAAATCTATAAAGAACCTTGGTATGCTGGTGATACGGTAACAATGTCGATCGGTCAAGGGTTCGTGTTGGTGACTCCTTTGGAGGCGGCGGTGATGGTAGGTTCGATCGCCAATGGTGGTAATCGGGTCAAACCGCATCTTTTGACTTCTCTGACTGGCAAGCCTGAGACAAAACCAGTACCTACGGGGATGAAACCTTCGACAGTTAATGTGATTAAAGAAGGACTCGTGGCAGTAGTTACCGACGGTACGGGACAGGGGCTCAATGACGGTTCAATTCCACTAACAGCGGGCAAAACTGGGACTTCGGAGGTGATCGGACAGAAGGATCACTCGCTGTATGTGGCCTATGGGCCTGCGGACAAGCCGGAAATTGCGATCGCCGTGGTTGTGGAAAATGGCGGTTTTGGTTCTGTTGCCGCGGCCCCCATCGCCAAAGAGGTGTTTCAAGCTTATTTTGGGAAACCTAAAACACCAGTCAACCCAATAGTAGTCAATCCTGAGTAGTCATTAGTCATTAGTCATGTTTTGCGAGCTTAAGAGCTCGCGAACGTTACTCGCGAACGCTATTAGTCATTAGTCATGTTTTGCGAGCTTAAGAGCTCGCGAACGTTATCAGTCATTAGTTATGAGACAGTAAGCCCAAACACAATGTTTGTGCCAATAATTTTTAAACGTGCTATGACTCATGACTGGACTGGGAGCCTCTCACTTTTGGAAAAAGCAATTTCTTTACAGTGCGAGCGTCCCCGCTCGCGAGTGTTGGATAGATCGCGAGCGGGGACAGCACTATAAAATCAAAACTGAGATGCTCCCACTGCACTGCTGATAGATGGTCGAGGTGCGTTTACGTAAAAAACCGGGTTTTTACCACCCCTACGGATGGCATCAAACTGTCCGAATTATTGACAACTGACAACTGACAACTGACTAATTCAGCCGCATAAATACTGTAGCTTTCCGAATTCCTGCGACTTCTCCCGTACTGGTGACAGTGAGCGATCGCAAGTGGTCAAAAAGTGGTCTTGCAGAAAGTTCAATTAACCTCAACAACGGGATTTGTTTTTCCCAAATTGCTCTGCTAGAGGGCCAGTCTAAATAAAAATAGCCGTCGTTAGCTGGCGGTAGCGGTTCGATGCTGGTTTGAAAATCTTGATTTGCCACCAAAGAGCCTGTTTCGGCTGCTTTGAGTGCTGCGTCCATTGCTTCTACGGAAGTCGTGAAAATTTCGTATTTGCCGACAGTGGCTCGAACTCCTTTTGCCTCGGTTTCGATCGCACTTTTGCTCTTATTTTTTACATCGTAACTCTGGCTCGTTGTCAACTGCGTCCAAGCGGTAATTTTCTGGTTTCTGAGAGTAAAGTTGCCGATACTGTATTCTTTGCTGCGGGCAATTTCATCGAGTTTGTCGATCGCCTTTTGAGCATCAGCAGATTTCTCGGCCGCAAAAATCCAGTCGGGAGTGTTTGACGAACTCGGAACCACGGCTAAAGCGTATTCTCCTTGTACCCAGTTAAATATATCTTGGGGCAAATTGACGCCCGAATTTTGCTGAATATCTGCGATCGCGCGATCGACTAATTTTGAAGCCTCTGCGTTAGTTGACACCGCCGATGACAAATCAGTCCAAAAATTCCTTAAATCGGTGCTGGCGACCGTGAAAGGACTGGCTGAGGGTATGTACTGCAAGGCTTGCACTGGTGCGGAGAGTGTGGGAATTGCTGTTTTGTCTCCCGATGTCACCAAAGCAGTTTGGGCCAGCAATCCCCGTCGGTTGACTCCGATAGCAACTGCGAGGGAATTGGGGGAAACTTGGGGATTTTTCTCGGTTGCTGGCTGCGGGAGATTGACAAATCCTAAAGCTATTCTGCCTTGAGTTAGCTGCTGCAAAGCTTTTTGATAGTTAGGACTGTTGTTGAGATTCCGGTTTGCTGATTCTACGTTATCAATTGCATCTCGCAGCACGTTCGGACTGTTGGCAAATAAAACAAAACTACTGTTACTTCCTGAATCAGAACTACCGCCGATTGCTGCTGTTGCAAAGCTGGGAGGCAAAGTTGAATTTGGTAGAGAAAGCGAGTTGAAAGACCAAATCGAATCTTTTTTAGGGTTAGTTATTGGTGACTCTTTATAATAAATTTTGACACCTTTGTATACTTCCGACTGCACAGTTTTCTCCTTACGAGATTCTTTTTGCCAGTAGGAAGTGAGAAATTCTTGACTGCGATCGGCATTTTGGGAGGAAACGGCTAGCAAAAACCCGGTTTGTTTGCCGTTGTTGAGTTCGCGATCGTCGAAATCTGGCGTGGTGGTGGCGAAAGTAATTTCGTCACCTATCCAAGGTTGGATATCGCGACTGTAATCCAGGCCAGTATTAACGAGGAAGCTTTTTTTTATTTGCTCGAATTCAGCGTGCGATCGGCTTCTTTCTTCAGGAGAGGCAAAGATTTGTCGCAATGCTTCGAGGCGATCGGGATTTACCAGCATTGAAACTAACACAGGTGATTGTTTCGAGACAAACACAGCCGCAGCCGGAGTAGTTGTCGGCCCACCGGCGAGCAGATTGAGGGGAGTTTTGGTTGACAGCCAGTAAAAACCGCCTGCACTCAAGGCTAAGAGAGCCAAAACGCCAGCAATGAGGAAAGAAAAGAACGATCGCAGCTTCATACAACAAGGACTAATGACCACAGTCTACTATTAACTACAGTAGCGCATGACCGTAGCTATTGACATCTGCAAAATATAGAGGCGGTGTCTGTGAGAAACCGCCCCAATATTGACAGGCTATTACCCGTCAGTTTATTTTTTTCTAAGTCAATGATTGTGCCAATCTAGCCATCAGTTCTTCAATCGATAATTGAGGCAAGTCTGCCAACAGCGATGATAAATTGTCTGGGGATAAAGCCAGCAGATAGGGGATGAGATTTACCGGGATTTCTTCTAATTGTCCCGATTGAATGAAGGTTTTTTCCATAACTGTTTGTGCCAACAAAATTTGCACATTTTGGTGTTCATTTTCTCCCGCAGGCAGAGTAGACAATTGCACTAACAGCAAGGTGAACTCGGCAACAGGCAAAGCCGAAATCGGTAGAATTAATGCGACAGTTCGTGGGTCTAACTCCCCATATCTAACTTGCAAAAAACTCTCCAAAATCATCCGCTGTCCTTCTTCCCGGCCTTGTTGGAGGCCTTGTTGGAGGCCTTGTTGGAGGCCTTGTTGTTGTGCAGCTTCTAAATGTTGTTGAAAAAGAGGTGCAATCGCCATAACTAACTCCTGATCTTCATCATCCCCTGCGGGAATAGGTGGTGTATTCGCTTGCAAATTTGCCTGCAAGATGTACAATAATTCTAGCGCGTTAGTTCGGAGTGGATTATCGACAGGCAACGCACTTAGTTCTGCGATCGCCTGTTCCTGTACCCGCCCGCGGCCCAACATCCGCAACCACATAGTCTCGGGGCTTCTCGGTAGCTGGTGAATCGCGATTAGTCCGACTCTCCAAACCTGAGTTAAAAAATAAACTCCTTTCGCCCAGCCCTCCGACTCTTCGGGAACCCGAAAACCAAAACTGTCCAGTAAAAGTTCCGAAGCAGTGGGAGTTAAAATCCACAACCTCGGCAATTGTCTTTCTTCTAAACGCTGGTCTTCTCGATTAGTCTGCCGCCCCAGTTTCGCCCTACTATTTAATAGTTTTACCACACAACTGAAGATTCCCTCAGTATTAACCGGATTGCGAAACGGCTCAATCACAGCTACAGTAGCAGCCATCTTACCCAATAAACCCAAACTCTGAACATATTCGCCCTCAAAAGAAGTGGGTTGAAACCAGACATCAATTTCTCTGACTTCAGCGGTGACATCTTTGCTGGTTTCTACTTCTCCCAGAGGCGACAATAACTCTTGAAGGTATTCTTTAGCAAACTGATCGTGGGGAAACTTAGTCATAAAGTCAATGTTTTGCACTCCCTGCTATTTTACACAAACAAATAGTCATTAATACAAACCCAACTCAAATATTAACAATATCAACGTCCTCTGAACAAAGAGTTTTACTGCCAAATATCAGTTATAAATTATATGAATATTTGCTCGCGTAACTGGGAAACCAACGTTCGACAAGAATTGCTTATCATCAAGGTCAATTAGAAATTATGGTGCCGCTACCGGAACATGAAAATCGCAACAGACCGATCGATCGCACTCAAACAGCAGGCGCAACCGCAGCAGTGCGAGAATTCCGGGAATGGGTGAGGAATAGGTAATTGTGAGTCTACCAACTCTTAACGTGCGAGATCCCTCGTGCACGCAAACGACAATCACAGAGCTCGCACAAAACTGGTGTTTGACTGTGCGGGCGATCGACTTTTGGGGAATATGGGTATAATTTATTACAATAGAGAGCGCTCGTTCGGCGAGCGGGCGATCGTTTCATACCTGCATTAAGCAACGCCCGCCGATCATCTGATTGAAGACCTGCAACAATCTCAAGAGCCTGTGTGTAAAATTCTTTAAAGAAAGTGCGATCGTATCTTTACAAGTATAGTATAATACCCTAGAGTCATAATTAAACAGTGCGGCTGTCAGCCCTCTATCAGTTGCGACTCAAATATGTTAAATAGGATACATATTCACTCTCAACACCAGTATTTAACACATGAGTAAACAATTATACAAAGTTTTTGACGAAGTAGAATTCCAAGCTCAACTGCTTGCTAAATACTGGAATAATTTTTCTACAGAAATCTCCGAACATTTACCAGATACATATCAGCCTGAAATACAAGAACTTTCTAGTAAATTAGACGAGGCTTTAAGTAATCTGGTTGATGAACTCCGTAATCCAACTCTGACTCTGGCGACCACAGGAACCACCAGTAGTGGGAAAAGCACTTTGGTAAATTTGTTATGTGGAGCCGAAATTGTCCCCGTAGCCGTAAGTGAAATGAGCGCAGGGGCAGTCACTATCGAATATAGCAAGGAAAAGTCTCTAATAATCCATGAAACACCAGGAGCATTGTGGGAGTGTGGAGAATGGAGAGGTATCAGAGAGGAGAAAATTTATCAGCGCTTATATGAAGCAATGATAAGTTATATTGAAAATAGAGAAAAACAACCGAATTTAGCTTGTCCACAATCGACAATCTTTTACCCTTTCCGGCTTGTCAAAGAGTCAAAACTAGAACTGCCACAAGGAACTAGGGTAAAAATTCTTGATTTACCTGGTTTAGCCTATGTGGGCGATCAAGGTAACGCAAATGTGATTCAACAGTGCCGAGAGGCATTGTGCATAGTAACATACAATAGTGCAGAAACCGATGCACAGAAAGTAAAAAGCTTGTTGCAAGAAGTTGTACAGCAGGTCAAAGATTTAGGTGGTTCTCCGGCGCGTATGCTTTTTACTCTTAATCGTATTGATGTTTTTCGCTCCGATAGAAATTGGCCTGAAACAGAAAATCGCTTTTTTGAAAATGCTATCCGCAGTATTAAAGGTGAATTGACTGAACAATTAAAAGAATATACAGAAGAGATTGAGAAGTTGCAGGTTGTAAAACTTAGTACATGGCCGGCTTTACTGGCTCTTCAGATCCAAAATTATGATGAAATATTTAGTGCTGAGGCGTGTAAAAAAGCGGACAACAATTTTAATGGATTAATTGATGAAGATATATTAGAAGACTTGCCACGTAACGTACAAAAATGGTCTAGACACGACCGAAACCGAGTTGCTGAAGCATTATGGAAAAAATCTTATGCAGAAGAGTTTCAGCAACACTTAAGAGAACATATTACTGAACACTTCCCACAGCTAGTAATTCCACAAATTATAGAACGTTTTAATCTGGCTGCTGGAAATGCAGTAACGGAATGGGCTGTACAAACAACAACAGCTATTCTTAACAGTTCAGAAGCAGGTTATCAAGAGGAATGTGAAAAAATATCAAAAATTAGGGCAGAGCTTGAAGGCTTCTTAGAAACTAGCGATACAAACTTAAAACAGCCGTTTGAAAGACTAGATACAAAAGTCAAACAGGTTCTTGCAAAACAGTCACAAGATGACGTTGTGAATTATATAAGAACCGTAATTAGGGAACTCCAACAGGAAGAGCCATACAAGAAATTAGGAGAAAAATTATTTCCACTTTATTCATGGGAGAAGGAATTTCAAAAAGGAATTACTCAAGTCTTAGAAGCAGTGGCAAAGTCTTTAGAAACTGGAAGGGTAGAGTTAGACAGTCCGAATTTAAAAAGAGCAAATGTTTTAAATGTCAATTTACTAGCAAGAAACTTGAACCGTTTAGTTGACTTAGGCTACAAAGCTTCCGTTGCTAAAGAAGGAAAAACAATGGAAGCAAGAACAGAGGCAGATAAAAACAAACTCAAACAACTCAATGAGGAACTTAATGAACTAGCTATCCATCTCAACATTGTTATACAGGATGTATTAAAACAGATTTCTACTCAAGAATTAAATAGAATTCATCAGGCTGTGTCCGAATTGTTTCGTTGCCACTTGTCTTATTTTGAAAATGGAGCAAATTCTCGTGCACCTGACATAGCGATTAAATTTCCTGAATCAGAACTGATTAAAGTCGAGAGTAATTTAAAATTTAATTTTCGGTTTAAAGCAGGATTTGCTATTACACAAGGGACTTGGGAAGAAGCAGTACAGGTTCCAAAACAAAAACGAACTTGGTATACATTGTGGATAGGTAAAAAAACCATTTATGAAACTGAGTATCAACCACGTTCTAGTGATAATGCTGAACTACCCAGCACAGAAAAATTACTGGAAGGTTGGATAGAGCAGGCGAAAGGGCAAGAGTCAGAAAGAGTAAATCAAGTTGCACGCTGGTTACTAGAACAAATTGACTGTCTAAAAAAAAATGTAGACAAAATTCAGAGTGATATTATTGACCGTTATCAGGAAAGACTCGATAAAGCAAACCAAGAAATTACTCTAGATTATGAAAAGCAAAGAAACATTTGGCAACCTATGAAACAAAAAGCTCAAAACCTAGCAGAAGAATTTTCGAGCTTCGACATAATCTTAAAACAGGAGTGTTAAATTCAAATGAGTATTAAGGAACGCAAATCAAATTTGCTATTGGAGCGATAAAGAAATGGATTTTGAAAAAATTAGGGATACTGCTAAAGTTATCCAGGATGTTGTTGGTACAGCTATCCAGGATTTTGTTGCTGCTACAGCTACCAAATTTGTGGAGAGGCCAAATTCTCAAGAACCAAAGAGGAAGCAAATACAAGGAGAATCATCAAATAATAGACCATCTCTACCTCCTTCTCCAAAAAAGTCTTCCGTGTCTGTAGCTTTGTGTCTTATTGTTCCAGCATCGGTGGTGGGAAATATCAGAGAAAATCATACAATTAATGTCTCTGATATAGAAACACTAATAGAAAATGCTTCATATTTTCTATGTACAAGTCCTGAAGATGCGAATATCATACAGCAGCGTCTAAAATTAACTGAGGAAGATATTACAGATGTAAGTGAACAAAGAGAATTTTACTTCAGGATTGACATTGCTGATGGGCCAGAAATGATTGGGAAAAAAGTTCAATATATTTTAAAAAGAAATCTTCCCCCAAATGGACAGGGTACTGTTAAAGAATTAGCTTGTCTGGAATATCTATCTGTATCTGGTTTAGAAAAATTTAACCGCGTGTAAGGAATATATCAATGGACTGGAAAACAGCTTCTTCTTACTATGAGACTCGTCTCACTGACGCTTTAAACATCCAAAGACACGCGGTAAATTTAGCCAACTTACCCCAAGCCGAAGTTCCGGCTCGATTAAAAGAGGTACTTTTACAAGAAGCAGAACCAACTCGTCGCCAACTTGAAAGACTGAGAAAGCGTGAGTTTCGCATCGCTGTTGTTGGGCTAGAAAAAGCCGGAAAAAGCACATTTATTAATGCTTGGCTAGAATGCGATTTACTTCCAGCGAAGGGAGGAAGATGTACATTTACAACCACCCAAATTTATTCAGTTGAAAATGAGTCCGAACAAAGGCTGGAAGTACAAGCGAGAACTGATGAAGAGTTTCTAAATTTACTAAAAGAGCTTGAGAAAGTAGGGGCGAACGAAGACCTAAATACCATAAGAGCAAACGAAATAACTTTACAACAGGTAAGAAGAGAAGGTAATGTGACTTTCTCATTTACTAGACTAGAAGATATTAGAGAACCGCTAAAAAAATATGTAGCAGATGAAAAGTATGCTCACGCTGTTTTAGAAGCTCGACTTTATACTAACAAACTTGCTCAAGCTGAAGGGATTGTTTTTTATGATGTTCCGGGTTTAGATTCAGGTTTAGCAAAGCACGTTGATGAAGCACAAGAAATGCTCTCTGACTGTGATGCTGTAATATTGGTACAACGGTTTACTAGCCTCCGAGAAAAGGAACTAGAAATAATAAAATTCACAGAACTTGGCGATAAAAACGTCACCGTTGCTGATAAGCTGTTTGTTTTTTTAAGTCGGATTGATTCATTAGGTAGTGCAGAGGCGCTTAAAACACATATTGAAGAAGCTTCCCAAGATTGGTTAAGGCGTGCAAACCTTCCACCTGAACGCATTGTATATGGTTCAGCGGGAGCCTATTTAATTTTGAATGGTTTAGCAGGAGAACAGACTAAGTTAGAGATTGGGGACGCAAGTAATATTCAAGCTCAGTTGAAGAGATTAACAGGAATTGCCGATGGAAAAATTATCACTAAAGATGGCACGGGCATTCCAGAAATTAAAGACAAAATTTTTAACTATATCAACACTGAGCGTGTATCTATTTTAAAGAAAAGATGCGAAGCGTCTATCAATAAAATTATTAGCAATTCTGAAGAAATTTATATTACAGTCAGTAAAAAGTATCCTGAAAATCCTGAAGAAGCAAAGCTATTTGAAGAAAATAATCGGCGAGTTTTATTTACAGAATGGTGGAATCAAAAATGGGAAATAATTAAAGCTGACTTACAAAAATACTATGAATATTCTGTTGTCAACAAACCCTTAGAGAGTTCAACTGCTAAGTCATTTACTCAAATAGAAAAATTTAGAGAGCGATATTTACAAATCGTCGAGACTGAAATGAAGAAACTTAGGGAGGAAACATTTAACAAGAAAGATACGATTTTTCTGGCTAACTCAAATCCAGAGTTTGATCGCATGAAAGCCAATTTTGCTTGGCGTGATAGTTTGTATGGTGATATTAGTAAGCTTCTATCTTCAATTGCTCATCAACTTGCTTTAGAACTTAAGGATGAAGCATTAAAATTAGTTGAATACATGACAAGTTTATTATGGGAAAGTAACCAAGTAAAATCCAGGCTTATTGAAAATTCAGAGGAGTATTTTTTAGCAAAACTAGAGAATAGCTTAAGCGTATTATTTTTACGTTTTGCCCGTCCAGTTTCGGAAGCGCTGATTCGTGGCCCAGTTAATAGTGATACTCGAAATAAAATCATCAAAAGTTTAGGAGTAGATATTGAAATTGTTGATAACTACTATAGTGGCGAAGAAGCTGCCTTTAAAGTTCTGAAAAAATATGTAAAATATGGCTCGGATTTACTATTTAATCCTGACCTTCGGCAACAAGTCTTGGGAGTGCCAGGAGTAGCAAGACAAATTGCTGGGGTAGCAACGCAGATAGTAGTAGATGTTTCTAAAGACCTCATATCTTCACAAGAATCTGTAGTTTTTGAGGTAGAGAATGATATTAATGCGTTTGAAGAATACCTACGCTATGCAATCTTCGGTGCGTCTGGTTTCGAGTCATACTGTATTCAAGAACTGAAGGGTTTAGTTGATAGTTTTAGAGACAAAGAAGGTACTTGGACTGGGGTTGCTCTTAATGAATGGTTGCAGGGAAATTCAATTCTGTTTGCTGAAATACCTGATAACTTGAAGTCAGAAGAATCGAATTTAGAAGTTAGCGAACGATTAAGGCAATTATCTATTGCTTTAAAAAGAAGTCGTTTGCCGGAGGTACTGTGAGTGACTGAAAATACAGGAAAATAGACCTTTTGCAAAAGTCCTTTTAATCAAATTTTAGGACGGGCTCTCCGGCCCATTCCACAAGAAAAGATGATTTTTGTGGGATGGGCCGGAGATCCCGTCTTAGCTATTTTTGCAAGAGGTCTAATTTAACATAAGTCTGTGGGTACGATCGCCCAAAACATCTTCCACCATCATCAATCAGCTTCTAATCCGCCGAAAAAATACCCGCCTCGATCGCACGCTTAACGTCCTCCCAGTAGCGGCGGACGTGCTTTCATACCGCCCTAAAACCCAGAAATCTGAGGGGGGAGTGCGTTTGAGGTGTTTGTTGGCTTTGATGGGTCGATCGCCCTAACCTCAAAAAACCGCCAAAACTTAGAACTGTCACAAAACTTGAAAAGCTTAAACCTAGTACGATCGCCCTAACGAGCAAAAATAAGTAAAAATTTTATGAATCTGGTTATACTCCAGAACTGGCATAATGGATTTAGGCGTTGCGACATATGGCGATGATTTCTCAGATTCTGTCGATGTTGCGATGTTTCATACCTAAGGTTACTACAGTTATTTTAGCGATCGCGAACTAATTGTGCAGCTTACCACGGCAAGCCTCGCGCATCGGAAAAATCAGCATCGAGAACCGCCCCCGGATCGAATATAGCGCCAGTTAAATCAGCTTTTCTAAACGACGTTACTGACAATTTTTCGATTTCTTCAACCGCGATAAAAAAGCCGATCGCACATAACCCCAAAATAACCCCAGAAACCAAAAATAAACCAATTCCCCTCAGAGTATCCCCGCCCAAAAATGTCACAATACCGTTAGCGCCGATCGCAGCAGCAGCCCCAGCTACAGCCCCCGCCACAATTCCCGCCTCGCCCCGAGTCGCAGCAATCGCCGTCGCAGCAGTTCCCGCCACAGCCACAGCCCCCGCATCCACCCCGCCAATCAGTCCAATCAAAGCCCCAGCAGCCGTCACTATCACCGCTGTTACGCCAGCCCTAGCAATCAATTTTTTTACTCGGCGGCGGCTTTGTCCGGTTCTGACGCCCTGAAAATTTGCCCCTCTCAAAATCGCCCCGGTGAAATTGCAGCCTCGAATGTCGCAACCGCTGAAGTTCGCCCCTGATAAATCCAGCCCTTTAAATGAACGGTTCCGCAAGTTTTGGTTGGCAAAATTGAGATTTTGAGTCATAAGGAAGAGGGAAGAAGGAAGAAGGAAGAGGGAAGAAGGAAGAGGGAAGAAGGAAGAGGGAAGAGGGAAGAGGGTTTGAGGAATTAAGCATATCTTAACTGTCGGGTGCGACTTCTTTAGCAGAAAATAAGATATATGTCAATTATTATCCGATATTTGGTAACTTCTCAGTTTCCCTGTACGATCGATCGCGTCCTAGGAACTCATCGGAGCCGCCAAAAACTGCTACGATCTTTGAGATTAAGTTGACAACAATGCAGCCCCTTCAATTCATGCTAGAAATTAAAATCTGAATGCTGTTATCCACAAACTCTGTCATCCTAGAAATTAGCATTAACAGTCCTGGATGGACGAGTGGTCAGAAACCGGGTTTTTTACCGAAAAGATTTGGGTGCATCTGGCGCAAGACAAATATGTTTGTAGGGGCGAAGCATGACCGCAGTCAATATGGGATTATAACTAATAATTTATATGCGGTCATGCTTCGCCCTCCTCAAAAACCAGATGCACCCAAAGATTTCCTTCCAACCCTCAGATTAAATAAAAAACCCGGTTTCTTTGGTCTTGATACCTAAATCCCGATCGACAAAATCCCAAGTCGGGATGTAAAATCTACAAAACATCGCAATTATTATGCCAAACCTCCCATTTTCCCCCGAACAAATTGCCGCTGAAAGACTCAAACCCGAAGAATATGAAGAAATCGTTCAGCGTCTCGGCCGCCATCCCAATAAGGCTGAATTGGGAATGTTCGGCGTGATGTGGAGCGAACACTGCTGCTACAAAAATTCGCGGCCGCTATTAAAACAGTTTCCCACAGAGGGCGATCGCATTCTCGTCGGCCCTGGAGAAAATGCCGGCGTCGTAGACTTGGGAGATGGCTTGCAACTTGCTTTCAAAATTGAATCCCACAACCACCCGTCAGCAGTGGAACCTTTCCAAGGTGCTGCAACTGGCGTCGGTGGGATTCTCCGCGATATCTTTACAATGGGTGCTCGCCCGATCGCACTTTTGAATTCTCTACGTTTCGGCAATTTAGATGATAGCAAAACTCAGAGATTGTTCAAAGGTGTTGTATCGGGAATCAGTCACTACGGAAACTGCATCGGCGTACCCACGGTTGGCGGCGAAGTTTATTTCGATGCTGCTTATTCTGAAAACCCGCTAGTTAATGTCATGGCTTTGGGTTTAATGGAAACTCAAGAAATTGTTAAATCTGGCGCATCGGGAATCGGAAATCCTGTGCTTTATGTGGGTTCAACTACTGGCAGAGATGGCATGGGAGGCGCAAGTTTTGCTAGTGCAGAATTGACCGACAAATCAATGGATGACCGCCCAGCAGTCCAAGTAGGAGATCCGTTTCTCGAAAAATCCTTAATTGAAGCTTGTTTGGCAGCATTCAAAACTGGTGCTGTCGTCGCCGCCCAAGATATGGGCGCGGCAGGAATCACCTGTTCGACATCGGAAATGGCAGCCAAAGGTGGTGTCGGAATTGAATTTGATTTAGATAAAGTTCCGGTTCGAGAAAGCGGTATGGTTCCCTACGAATACCTGCTTTCGGAATCGCAAGAACGGATGTTGTTTGTCGCACAGAAAGGACGGGAACAGGAATTAATTGATATTTTTCATCGCTGGGGATTGCACGCCGTAGTCGCGGGGACAGTCATCGCAGAGCCGATCGTCCGAATTCTGTTTAAAGGCGAAATCGCTGCTGAAATTACCGCGACTGCTTTGGCAGATAATACGCCAATTTATCACCGCGAATTGTTAACGGAAGCGCCAGAATATGCTAGAAAAGCATGGGAATGGACGGCGGACAAGTTGCCGGAATGCACCGCAGCCGGTATCGAAGTTCAAGGTGATTTCCAAACTTGGAATCAGATTTTGCTGACTCTTTTAGATACTCCCACCATCGCTTCTAAACGCTGGGTTTATCGCCAATACGACCATCAGGTGCAAAATAATACTGTTGTTTTGCCGGGAGGCGCTGATGCTGCTGTGGTCAGATTGCGGCCTCTGGAACCATGTCAAAAAGAACCCCCCCAACCCCCCCTTGCTAAGGGGGGGCTACAAGAGGAAGAACCCGCCCTTACTAAGGCGACGCTACAAGAGGAAGCAGAAGCTATTCCCTTATTTAAGAAAGCACAAGGAAGAGAAACTGCCGAATTTTCTCCCCCCCTTGTAGGGGCGGTGCCCCCGTGCCCGCCCTCGCCAGGGGGGGTTATTCCCGGAGTTGCGGCGACGGTTGATTGCAATTCTCGCTATGTTTATCTCGACCCTTATGAAGGTGCAAAAGCCGTCGTAGCGGAAGCAGCGAGAAACTTAAGTTGTGTCGGTGCTGAACCTATTGCAGTTACGGACAATCTCAATTTTGGCAGTCCCGAAAAACCTGTAGGATATTGGCAGTTAGCATCGGCTTGTCGCGGGATTGCTGATGCTTGTCGCGAGTTGAAAACACCTGTGACTGGGGGTAATGTTTCTCTGTACAATGAAACGGTTGATTCTGATGGCAATCCTCAACCGATTTATCCAACTCCGGTAATCGGAATGGTGGGATTGATTCCAGATTTGACGAAGATTTGCGGTCAAGGTTGGCAAAAGAAGGGCGATTTAATTTATGTGTTGGGAATTGGAGCAAATAGTCAGGATGAACTGACCTTTTTTCAATCGGCTAATTCTGAATTGAAAACTGAAACTCCGAAGAAATCGGCTTTTGCTACTCTCGGAGGTTCGGAATATTTAGCGGCAGTTCACGGGATTGTAGCGGGGAAACCGCCAAGGATTAATTTTGAATTGGAAAGGAAAGTGCAATCAGTTTGTCGCGATGGAATCCGTAGCGGTTGGGTTTGTTCCGCCCACGATGCTGCGGAAGGTGGAATTGCGATCGCCCTGGCGGAATCCTGCATCTCTGGTAAACTGGGTGCGGAAATCCATCTGGGCTTGAATTCGGCAAATGTTAGCCGTTGGGATGAAGTTGTGTTTGGTGAAATGGGCAACTGCATTATTGTTTCCATCGCGCCGGAAAATCAAGGAGTTTGGGAAGCTTACTTGCAAGAACATTTGGCTAAAATGTGGCAGAAAATCGGTGTAGTTGGGGGTGCTGACTCGCCTTTGCGGGTGTTGAGTGCGGATAATTTGGGGTTGATTGAGGTCGGGATGGGTGATATGGGCGATCGGTTCTATAATGCGATCGAGCGTCGAATTGGATCTGTTTGATTTCGAGGGATAAGTAGCGGTGGTTGAAAGTGCCTGGTTTCAACCACCGCTACACTGACAAAACCCGCCTGCGCGGGTTAAATTTCTACAATATATTTTCTTCTTTAAAACCCACAATTATGAGAAATTTACAAACGTTTGATTTTGAAACATTGACAGTTGATGTCCAGGGTAATATAACTAACCGTAAAGACAATCAAGCACAATTTATTAGCGAAGATTTAGGTGGCGGTGCAAGCTTAGAAATGATAGCAATCCCTGGAGGCAGTTTCCTGATGGGCTCCCCCACTGAGGAAGTAGGGAAAGAAAATATGGAAAATCCGCAACACAAAGTTAACATCTCTCCTTTTTTTATGGGCAAGTATGAAGTCACTCAAGAACAATACCAAGCGGTGATGGGAAATAACCCATCTAAATTCAAAGGCGCGAAACGTCCTGTAGAAAAAGTAAGTTGGAATGATGCTGTGGAATTCTGCGAGAAACTTTCCCAAAAAACAGGCAAGACTTATCGCTTACCTTCGGAAGCCGAGTGGGAATATGCTTGTCGCGCGAGAACTAAAACACCTTTTCACTTTGGCGAAACAATTACCGCGGATTTAGTCAATTATAGTGGCTATCCCTATGGTTCTGCACAATGGGAACCTTCCCGCAAAGAAACAACGGATGTCGGGAGTTTTCCTCCGAATGCTTTTGGACTTTACGATATGCACGGGAATGTTAACGAATGGTGCAGCGATAGCGTGAATTTTAACTACAATGGCGCACCAAATGATGGAAGTTCTTGGGAAACTCACTCTGACTTGAGAGTTCTTCGTGGCGGTTCCTGGAAATGTCATGCGGTGAATTGTCGCAGTGCCTATCGCTCCGGGAATAGGGCAGGCGACGACGACAGAGGTTTTCGCGTTGCTCTTGTTTCTGGGTAGTCTCACTTGTAGGTGCGTCGCTATCAACAATCTACAAATCAAATTGACAATCTCACAGCGACGCACCCTACAAACACTGTTCACCTGCTATCATCAAGATAGACGCATCGTAGGAAAACAACCGATGACACTAACAGAATTACTCCCTACCATTAAAAAACTGTCTGCGATCGATAAACGAGAGTTAATCCGTATTCTTATGGCGGAAGAAGATATCAGTCAGAATATTTTTCCTTTGGAACCTTACAAGACTTACTACTTGCCAACTCCCTACAATACTTTTGGTGCTGGTACAGCTTTGATGCAGGCAATGAATCTGGCTAACAGCAACGAAAAGTGAGTATTATGCGATTTCAATACTCTACCAATCACCCCTCTCAAGATGAGTTTGACAGCTTACCGCGCATTCCCTTGATTCTGCACCACAATAACCAGAGAGTCGAAGTTGTTGGGTTAGTAGACAGCGGTGCAACAGTGAGTGTATTGCCTTACAAAATAGGAATTCAGCTTGGCTTAGTGTGGGATGACAGCAAAGCCATTATTCGACTGGCTGGTAACGTTGGTAATCAACCAGCGATGCCAGTATTTTTCATGGCTGAAATAGGGGAGTTTGCTCCGGTAAGATTAGTATTTGCTTGGGCAAAAAGTGATAGCGTATCATTGATTCTGGGACAGACAAATTTTTTCTTAGAATTTGACGTTCACTTTTATCGTTCTCGGCTTGAGTTTGATATTGAGCTGAAGCGTTAATTTCCACCATAATTTATTGGCACGGTAATTCTATGACTGCTACAACCGATCGCCCTTTAAAACATTTTTGCATAGAAGACCTGAAAAGTGCCGACCTCACAGGTATTTCTCTCATCCCTCAACCTTTAACCTTGCGTTTGGACTTTACTTTCGGAACCGGGATCTACGATACTGCGATCGAATTCTATCAACTCGTGCATCAGGTAATCTCTCAACCTGTCAACTCCGACTCAGAAGACTCTTGCTTCTGGGTAGGTAACGCAGAATTAAGACAACTGACAGAAGATAAGAGTCAAATTTTATCTGCTTTGTCCTATCCTTTTCAAAATCAAGAGGGTTTGGTTGAGACAGGTTCTTCAACTCTTTTCTACTTTCGGCTGGAAGGAGATATTTGTATCGAAGTAGTTTGCGGTAGTTACAAAATTTTTCAAGAATTGGAAGCGGCGGTTGAAACCGCGTCTAGATAAACAAAACCCGGAGGATGTGCGGGTTGAAGCCGTAGGGTGCGTCGCTATCAACAATCTACAAATCAAATCGACAATCTCGCAGCGACGCACCACATAATAGCAAGTGCATGGACTTAATCCGTAGGGTGCGTCGCATCGAAAATCTGCAATTTCGATCGACAATCTCGCAGCGACGCACCACACAATAGTAAGGTGCATCGCCATCTACAATCTGCAAGTTTCATCAAGAATCTCGCAGCGACGCACCCTACCAATTAGACTGAAAAATTTATCTGCTCTGTGCTATTGACATAACTTGTCGTGTCAAAAATGATTTATATGGCCGCACAGATTCCCATGATGATATAGTATGTCAATCTCACACAAAAGTCAAGAGCGATCGCCATTAAATGCTAATATTTCAAACAGCCCGTGAAGCGTAGCTATCCCGTAGGAAATCGCCCTCGATATCTTAATCTTTGAAAAAGACCTATTTGCCCTACAAAATCTATCGATTTGCGAATCCCGAATTACTTATGCGGGTTTTCCCCCCGTTAGCGAAGCCCTCGAAGAGGATCGCCCCCCGTGAATAAACGCTACTATCAGAGATATGGGCGATCGATATTACAATCCCCTTAAACGCCCCACATCCCCAGCCAGAATGCCAAACAACTTGAAATTAATGTTCGATCCGTGGCAATATTAAGGAATTATTAAGTTATGCGACGCGATCGCAAACAAAACTTCCCGCTGAAACTTTCCCGCTAACCCACCGTTCCCATTAGGAGCCCACCCATCTATGATTCCCAACCATTCCTTCGAGGCTGACGAGCATTCTAGCAAACCAGACAAGCCCGAGGAAGCTTGCGGCGTTTTCGGTATCTACGCACCGGGTGAAGATGTCGCCAAGTTGACCTACTTCGGCTTGTATGCTTTGCAGCACCGAGGTCAGGAATCCGCCGGAATTGCTACTTTTGATGGTGAAACAGTCCACCTGCACAAGGAGATGGGACTGGTTTCCCAAGTCTTCAACGAATCGAATTTAGGTCATTTGCCCGGTAACTTAGCCGTAGGGCACACTCGCTACTCTACTACCGGCTCGTCCCGCGTGGTCAACGCTCAGCCTGTGGTTGTCGAAACTCGCTTGGGAAGTCTGGCTCTAGCACATAACGGGAATCTTGTCAATACTAAAGAATTGCGGGAAGAATTGCTGTCTCGGAAGTGCGAGTTTGTCAGCACGACGGATTCAGAGGCGATCGCAGTGGCGATCGGTTGGGAGGTAGACCAGGGCAAAGACTGGCTGGAAGCTGCGATCAGTGCCTTTGCTATGTGCCAAGGAGCCTTTAGTTTGACGATCGCCACCCCCCAAGGCGTCATGGGAGTCCGCGACCCCCACGGCGTCCGCCCGCTGGTAATTGGCACCCTCCCCACAACTCCGCAACGGTACGTTTTAGCATCGGAAACCTGCGGATTAGATATTATCGGTGCTGAATTTTTGCGGGACGTAGAACCGGGAGAATTAGTTTGGATTACAGAGGAAGGTATGGCTTCTTTCCACTGGAGTCAGCAGCAAAAACGCAAACTTTGCGTCTTTGAAATGATCTATTTTGCTCGACCAGACAGCATTATGGAAGGTGAAAATTTATATACCTACCGACTGCGGATCGGGCGGAGGTTGGCAGTCGAATCTCCGATTGATGCTGATATAGTCATCGGTGTTCCCGATTCTGGAATCCCAGCGGCGATCGGCTTTTCTCAAGCTTCCGGCATTCCTTACGCCGAAGGATTGATTAAAAATCGCTACGTCGGACGCACTTTTATTCAACCGACTCAGACAATGCGCGAGTCAGGAATCCGCATGAAACTCAACCCTCTCAAAGATGTGTTGGAAGGAAAGCGGGTCATTATTATCGACGATTCTATCGTCCGCGGCACTACCAGCCGCAAAATTGTCAAAGCCTTGCGGGATGCGGGCGCCACCGAAGTTCACATGAGAATTTCTTCGCCCCCAGTGACTCATCCTTGTTTTTACGGCATCGACACCGACAATCAAGATCAGTTGATTGCTGCTACCAAGTCCGTCGCCGAAATTGGCGTTCAAATTGGGGTGGATTCCTTGGCTTTCTTGAGCCGGGAAGGAATGCTGAGTGCGACTAACGAAGACACGAAAAGTTTTTGTTCGGCGTGTTTCACCGGCGATTATCCGATCGAGATTCCGGAAATGGTCAAACGGGCGAAGCTCTTATTAGAAAAGGCTGCAACCTAGAAAACCAAACAGCGAGAAAGCGATCGCCAGTCAGTAGATTTTAGATTTTAGATTTTAGATTTTAGATTTTAGATTCACACGGCTCGCACAGTGAATCTGATATCTAAAACTTTAGTCTAAAACTCTGCTGTATTCGCGACGATTGTTTAGCGCTTCTATCCGTTTTTGGGTAAGTAGGTGGGTGTAAATAAATCGGTTCATGTAACAGAACGTAAAGCAACCGTAACCCCTGCGTAGCCGCGTGCCTGCCCGTTGGCGAAGCCGCCCTGAAAGGGCTAGGGCTTATGCTTCGCTTCACTTCGTTTCGCTCTCTTCGGACATACTTGTGTATTTTCATACTCATCTACTTAGCTCGCTTTCCGCGATTTGTCGATTGAAAAAAATTTTCTGGTAAGTCATTGCCAGAGTGTGTGTAGAAATGTTAAATTAACTTAGCTCTAGCAACTCTGGCAGAATTTGTGAACTGTAGGGAGCGATCAGTTGGGTAGAACTCAATAGGCTTGGTTTAAGACAGATCCCCCCTAACCCCCGTTAAAAAGGGGGGACAAGAATCTTCTCAAAGTCCCCCTTCTTAAGGGGGATGCGAGGGGGATCTCCGGGCAATAAACAGTGTTAGCCCAAGCGTATTGAGGTAGAGCTTGATGTGAAACCCAAGACTCCGATTTGAGATTTCGGATTTGAGATTTGTCCTTGAATCTAAAATCGCCAATCTAAAATCGATCGGCTCAACCTACACTCTCGTTGACAATACCTGCTGGAAATGTTGTATGCTACCTGCGAACTGGAGATAGTTTCTCCAGAAAGTGCGATCTCAAATTGAAGTCGCATTTCGTACCAACAACGGACACATAGGATTTTTTCAGATAACAGGGTCGATCGCGCTAAATCTCCCCACACAAATATTCTACAAGCCAACTTGCTTGAGAATCGCGGGCGGGCGATTCATGCGGAACTAAAGAACTTTAGAAACCCTTGCAGAGTAAAAAATATGGCTCCTTGCGGGCTGAAAGTGAAAGTTAAAAGGCGGAATGCGGTTTCTCAAGTCAGCTTAAATCGGAAACTTCGTGCAATTAGATACTGTTCTCAATCAGCCGAGCAATACCAGCTCATCCTCTCGTACAAAAGAGTTACCTTTTACTCTTGGTGATGTCAAAGCAGCCATTCCAGCCCATTGTTTTGAACCCTCGGCTTGGAGATCTCTAGCTTATTTCTTTTTGGATCTTGGAATTATCGCAGGTTTATACGCGATCGCCTACAGCCTAGATTCCTGGTTATTTTATCCAATCTTCTGGTTCATGCAGGGAACCATGTTTTGGGCATTGTTTGTAGTCGGGCACGACTGCGGGCACGGTTCATTTTCTAAGAGCAAATGGCTCAACAACCTGATCGGACACCTTTCCCACGCACCCATTCTCGTACCCTTCCACGGTTGGCGGATCAGCCACAGAACCCACCACGCCAATACAGGCAGCTTGGACAACGATGAAAGCTGGTATCCAGTGTCGGAGAGCAAATACAATCAAATGCCCTGGTACGAGAAGCTGGGACGCTTTTATTTGATGTTATTTGCCTATCCAATTTATCTGTTTCGGCGATCGCCCGATCGGGTAGGTTCTCACTTCATGCCCGGTAGCCCGATTTTCCGTCCATCCGAAAAAGCGGACGTATTGACGAGTTCCGCATCATTGGTATTGATGGTAGCCTTTTTGGGTGCGTTAACCTATCAATTTGGTTGGCTGTTTTTACTGAAGTTCTACCTAGTTCCCTACGTAATCTTCGTAATGTGGCTGGATTTGGTAACATTCCTGCACCACACAGAAGCCGATATTCCCTGGTATCGCGGAGATGACTGGTATTTCTTGAAAGGTGCGCTATCTACGATCGATCGCGATTACGGAATCATCAATTCCATCCATCACGACATCGGCACCCACGTCGCCCACCACATCTTCTCGACAATGCCGCACTATCACTTGAAGGAAGCCACAGAAGCCATCAAGCCACTGTTGGGCGATTATTATCGCAAATCAACCGATCCCATTTGGAAGAGCTTTATTCGCTCTTACTGGGATTGTCACTTTGTTTCCGATACAGGTTCTGGAGTTTACTACGAATCGCCTAACAGTCGGAAATCGAATTGAGTTAGCAGGTTAATTTAATAGTGGACAATTGACTATTGACAATTGTCCACTGTTTAAAACTCTTCCGACTCAAAAACCCGGTTTTGCAATAAAACCGGGTTTCTTTTATTTACATTTTTTCCAATCCCATACAACTTCCCTACGCCACAATCCGAATATTTGAAGCACTCAGCAGAGGAGCACCACCCGCTACGTTTCCAGGATTGAGATCCGCAATAAAACCGCCCTCTGCATCTCCGCCAACTAGGATAGAACCGTTGCGGTTAAAAGACAAATCGCCACTTACACGATTGTAAGTAATTTTGGCATTGCTTGAAAACTGTTCGATGAAACTATCTACAACTTCAAATTCCGAACTGAGTAACGTTCCACCAGCAGCAGTGATAAGAGTATCGAAAGTCTTTTTGGATAGAACGAATTTGTCGGAACTAACGCTGAAAGAAGTGACAGTATCAAGGCCAACATCGGAAGCAATAAATGCTCGACCAGTTTCGTAAAGGAATCGATCGGCACCAGCACCGCCAGTGAGCAAATCGTTACCAGATCCACCATTGAGAGTGTCATCGCCGCTGCCACCGGTGAGAGTGTCATTGGCACCTTCTCCATCCAAAAAGTCATTGCCACTGCCACCAATGAGGACGTTACTGCCAATTCCACCATCGAGGGTAACAGATCCTAAGGTAAAAGCTGAAGCATCAATGTTGCCGGGAATATTGTTACTTTGGAAGACAAACAGTTCAGCATTCTCAATTCCATTCAGGCTATCAACCCCCTCACCCGTCACGCTGGTGTTAGTCAGCACGATGTTACTTCCAACAGCATTCACCTTGACTCGATCGATTCCAGCACCACCATTGATGACATCATTACCAGCACCACCGTTGAGGATGTCATCGCCATTGTTACCATTGAGAATGTCAATGCCATCACCACCATTGAGAGTATCATTGCCATCAAGACCGTTAATTGTATCATCCCCTGCTAAGCCACTCAAACTGTTATTAGCGGCATTACCGAGAATGCTATTCCCAAGGGCATTGCCAGTGCCGTTGATGTTAGCAGTTCCCACCAAAGTCAATCTTTCGATGTTGTTTGGTAGAGTGAAGCTGATAGGAGAATTAACGATGTCATTGCCTTCATTAGCCTGCTCGATAAAGGTGGCATTAAGTGAGCCGACACTGTAGGTATCGTTTCCGGGGCCGCCAGCGATAGTATCTGCACCTAAGCCTCCGTTAAGTACATCGTCGCCCGCACCACCATTGAGGCTGTCATTGCCCGTGCCTCCAAAAATATCCCCAACGAGAACGTCATTGCCTCCTCCACCGATCAGGGTGTCATTGCCAACTGCACCCAGAAGTTGGTCATTGCCCAATCCACCGAGGAGGGAATCATCGCCACCGTTACCATTGACAGTATCATCGCCTGCGAGGGCATCGATGAAGTTATTCGCTGCATCACCAAGAATTAAGTCGTTACCAGGGGTTGGGTTTCCGATAATCGCCATGATTTTGTTTCTCCTTATTTGTTTAGGTTTGAATGTTTCTCTTTTGTTACAAACTCAAGAAAATCATCCAAATGAATGATTGACAATTGAGCGACTCTTGCTGCGTACAATGCAAGTTTTGTTTCGCTCTAGACCCAAGTTAAGCAATCAGCTTTGATATGACGACAAGAAAAGGCCGTAAAAAGTCAGGAATAAATAGTCTGAAAAAGTCAGTACGATTAAGATTGGCAAGTTCGATGACCATTGTTCGTCCGCTGGCGGGCGATAAATGTTGAGATCGCTATTTTTGTAAAAACATAGAAAAATCTTGTTAAAGTAAGAGGACTCAGATTTTGCATCCACAGACTAGGCAGGCGAGATACTTACCTGCAAGAGGTTAATTTTTCTTGTGAGATGGGCTGGAAAACTTATCTCACGTAAAATAAGAAAAGCAAGATATCAGAAGACTAATTTAGGAGTGCTGTAAAGCCATGACTGTGGAAGAAGCACTGAAAATTTTAGATAGTGCGATCGCGCCAACTTCTCTGAGCAACATCCAAGAGATCGTATTTCGCCAATCTTGGGAAGGGCTATCTTATTTAGATATTGCTGGTAGCGCTGGCTATGATGCTAGTTATATAAAAGATGTGGGTTACAAGTTATGGCAACTACTCAGTCAAGCACTTGGAGAAAAGGTTACTAAAAGCAATCTTCAAGCAGTAATAGGGCGGCGAGCGCGTCAGGTATCCGTAGAATCATCCAGCACAGAGATACAAAAAATACAGCCACTGCAACAGCAAATTCAACAACAAGAATTTTCTACACACCGCCACTGGGGAGAAATCGTTGATGTCTCCGCATTCTACGGCCGAAATCAGGAATTAGCGCGACTGCAACAATGGATTGTGAGCGACTCCTGCCGTTTGGTTGCCTTGATTGGAATGGGTGGAATTGGCAAAACGTCACTGGCTGCAAAACTCGCGATCGCACTTCAAAATAACTTTGACTTCCTGATCTGGCAATCCTTACGCAACGCGCCACCAATTGAAGATGTATTGTTAAATTTGATTCAAATCCTTTCTGGGCAGCAAGAAACTGCACTCCCGACATCGCTGTCGGCTCAAATTTCTCAATTAATGGGATATTTACGTGCCTCACGCTGTCTTTTAATCCTGGATAACCTTGAGGCAATTCTCGGCAGTAATGATGGCGCAAAGTCCCCCGCAAATTTATCCAGCCCAGAAGCACAAAGACAGGCAGGATGCCTGCCAAACCAGAGTTTTCCCACAGGTATAGTAGAACAATATCGAGAAGGTTACGAGGGATATGGGGAACTTCTGACACGAGTGGGAAGCGAAGGGCATTCCAGTTGTCTGCTATTAACAAGTCGGGAAAAACCCACAACTTTGATGCCGTTGGAAGGCGAAAACTCACCTGTGCGAACCTTACCCTTAATAGGCTTAAGTTCCGAGGAAGTGCAAAATATTTTACAAGCCAATGGGTGTTTTTCCACAACAGAAACAGATTGGGTAAATTTAACTCAACATTATTGCGGAAATCCCCTAGCGCTCAAAATTGTCTCCACAACCGTGCGAGATTTATTTGATGGCAATATTACCAACTTTTTGGAGCATGGAGCGATCGCGTTTGGAGATATCAATATTCTGCTCGACGGGCAATTTCGTCGTTTGTCAGACTTGGAAAAGCAGATCGTGTATTGGCTGGCGATCGATCGAGAATGGATAACGCTTGCCGAGTTACGGGCGGATTTTGTTTCCCTCCCTTCACAATCTAAACTGCTGGATGCTTTGTTGTCGCTAAGAGGGCGATCGCTGATCGAAAAAAATGCCGGACAATTCACCTTGCAACCTGTGGTGATGGAGTACGTTACCGAACAGTTGATCGAGCGGTTCGAGCGGGAAATTCAGTCGCAGAATCTAGATTTATTCATAACCCACGCCCTGATTAAAGCCGAGGCTAAAGATTACGTCAGAGAAAGCCAAACTCGCTTAATTTTAGCACCGTTTGCCGAACGACTAATCGGCGAATACCGCTCTAATAAAGAGGTCGAATATCAACTAAATCAGGTTTTGTTTCGGATGCGATCGCAATTTCCTAACTCAGTGGGATATGCGGGTGGCAATTTGATTAACCTGTTACTTCAATTAAAAATAAATTTAAGCGACTATGATTTCTCGTACTTGAGTATCTGGCAAGCTTATCTGATTGGTACCAACTTGCATCGAGTGAACTTTGCCAATTCCGATCTATCTAAATCCGTTTTTACCAGCAATTCAAATGGGGCTGTATCTGTTGCCTTTAGCTCCGATGGTAATTTTTTGGCAGTCGGCAATGCGGATGGTAAGATTCGAGTCTGCCGCACCCAAGATTATCGAGATTTTCTCACCTGTGAAGGACACACCAGTTGGATTGCTCGTGTTGCTTTCAGTCCGAACAATCAAACTTTAGCAAGTGCCTCTTTTGACCATACCGTCAAGTTATGGGATTTGGCTACTGGTGAGTGTATTCAAACATTAAGAGAGCATACCGGATGGGCGGATTCTGTTGTATTTAGTCCAGACGGTCGAACCTTAGCTAGTGGTAGTTGGGACTGCACAATTAAGTTGTGGGATGTGGCAACGGGTGAATGTTTAAAGACGCTTCAGGGACATACCAATTTTGTAACATCGGTGATTTTTAGTCCCGAAGGTAAACTTTTGGCGACTTGTAGTTACGACAAAACTATAAAATTGTGGCTGCTTGAAACAGGGGAAATTATTAACACATTGCAAGGGCATACACACATCATTCGGTCGATTGCTTTTAGTCCAGATAATCAAACTCTGGTCAGTGGCAGTTGGGATGGTACTGTTCGCTTGTGGGAGATTTCTACAGGACAATGTTTAAAGATTTTGCGGGGACATACCGATCCTGTTGCAGGAGTCGCGTTTAGTCCCGATGGTTGCGCGATCGCTAGTGCCAGTTATGATTGCACGGTTCGACTCTGGGATGTTGCGACTGGACTGTGTTTCAAAATTATGCAGAAACACTGCGGTTGGATCTGGTCGATCGCATTTCACCCGCAAGGTCATACTCTAGCAAGTGGTAGCTTAGATTGCACCGTCACGCTCTGGAATCGGGAAACAGGAGAATCATTCAGGACGCTGCACGGCTACAGCGCTGGGATTAAATCGCTTGCTTTTAGTCCAGATGGACAGTTATTAGCCAGCGGTAGCGATGACACAACACTCAAATTATGGGATGTCCAATCTGGTGAGTGCAGCAAAACACTGCAAGGACATACAAATTGGGTTTGGTGGGTTGCCTTCAGTCCAGATGGTCAAATGCTTGCTAGCAGCAGTAATCGTGGCATTATCCGCTTGTGGGATGTCGCTACAGGTCAATTGCTGCGGGTAATGCAGGGGAGTACAAGCATTCCGAATGTCGTGTTTGCCATTAGCTTCAGTCCAGACGGTCGCACATTGGCAAGTAGCGATAATGCTCATACTCTCCGATTGTGGAACGTTCAGACTGGTGAATGCTGCCAAATTCTGTCAGATAATTGTCGTGCTTGGTCAGTTGCTTTCAGTCCAGATGGCACAATTTTAGCCAGTGGCAGCGATGATAGACTGGTGAGATTGTGGGATGTGCGTTCTGGGGAATGTTTCAAAACCCTTTCAGGTCATACCAGTTTGCTGTTTTCGGTTGCTTTTAGCCCAGATGGAAAGATTCTAGCAAGTAGCGGTGACGACAAAACGGTAAAACTGTGGGATGTTGAGTCTGGAGAATGTCTGAAAACCTTGCAAGGTCACGCAGCTTTAGTTTGGTGCGTGCGGTTTAGTTTAGATGGGCGAATTTTGGTCAGCGGCAGTCACGATAAAACAATTAAGTTGTGGAATGTGTGCTCCGGGGAATGTGTTAAAACCATCCAGAACTATACATCTGAAGTTTGGGCGATCGCAATTTCTCCCGATGGTAAGACCATAGCCAGCGGCAGCGCCGATGGAGCTATTAATCTGTGGGAAATGGAGACGGCAGAATCTGTTGGAAATATGCGATCGCCCAGGATTTATGAAGGCATGAATATTGCAGGTGTCACGGGTATAACCGATGCTCAAAAATCAACACTCAAGGCGCTCGGAGCAGTGGAAATTGCGAATAGTTATTAGTTATATCATGTCTGCCGTCCGCACTGTCCCACTACCGCTAAGGATTCTCGAACCGAGTGCTGAGAAACCGCAGAGATGGATAGTAGATTCACCCGATCGAAATCTGCACTCGCCCGGTCAGGAAATATGCCCGATCGAATCGCTTCCCATAACTCGATCGTTGCGGGTTCTGGTTCGGTGGCTAATTCTTGTTCTAGAATCTGACAGCAGCGATCGTACTGCTTCAAAGCAGCCGTGCGCCGCCCGCACTGTGCCAAAATCCGTATCAAACATTGATGGGCTGATTCATTCCAGGGTTCTAGTTGAAGCTGCCGTTGAACGTAATGTTGTGCTTTTTGATAGTTATGCTGGTGTTCGTAGTGTGTGACAAGTGCCATACAGGCGTTGACCACAAATTCGTGGAATCGTTGGCGATTCAGCATCACCCATGCTTCAAAAGCTTCGCTATCTGGAAGTTGAATGCGATCGAGAAACGCTCCCCGATACAAAGCAACTGCTTGTTCTAAATCAGACACGCATTCTGGATCGAGTTCACCACCGGCATAGGAATGTTCGCTGTGACCATCAAGCAATTGAGTTAATATAGCGACATCAGACGTATGCTCGCCCGCAGGATTAAACTGAATCGTATTGCGCGTGGTGAGAAATAGCGGTGAGTGAACCGTCGAATCTCCTAGCAGATGGCGGAGCGTGCATAAGGCTTTGCGAAGATTGCTGCGAGCGTTTGACTCGCACCGATCTGACCACAACAGCGCAGCCAGAGAATCGCGGTGATGGGGATAGCTTGATTCGATCGCTAAATAAGCAAACAGCGCCCGCACTTTCTCATAGGGGAAATTCAGGATTGGCTGCCCGTTCACCATTACTTGCATTTGTCCGAGCAATGCTAACGCTAATCGAGTCATAACATTGTGTCTCCTACAAAAACTTAATTGAGTGAGTAGTGTGTGATTTTGGTCAATTCCCAGAAATCAAATTGTGCTTTTGAGTCAGTTATCTTCGCTTGAAATACCACTTCAAAAAACTCTGGCTACAATCTGCATCCTTGGCTTTATTTCAGCAAATCAATCTAAGGTTTTTACTGTTGCATGAATTTGGGAAATAGTATTAGTATCAGCGGGTTTGTTTGACCTGATAAACCCAAGTTAAACCAATGCACTGACAATGCCAGCTAGAAAAAGTCATAAAAAGTCGTATGTATTGATTCAGGAGCAGAGAAAGTACCCACAGGGGTACTCAGGATCGCAAATTAAATAATTTACACAATGAAAGTGGGATGGGCGTCCCGCCCGTCCATAAAGAACGGGCGGGACGCCCATCCCACAAGAATAATAAAGCTTGTAAGTTATTTAATTCTCATTCCTCAGCAAAAAAATTACGGTTATGAAATTGCTGAGCTTTTCCATAGTAGCCAAAACAGTAAAGCCAGAAAATTTTACCAATTCACGATCGATTCACGCTGCTGTGGACGATGCGTAGACGATGCCTTGTTAGGGTCTACACATCACTGGATTAACAACAAACAGGAAACCCAACATGGAAATTATAGGTAACAGCGGCAACAACAATCTAATCGGCACTTTACAAGCTGATACAATCAGGGGATTTGGAGGAAACGATTTCATTCAAGGTCTTGACGGAGACGATCGCATCTTTGGTGATAACGGTGGTGCCGCCCTGCCTAGCGATGGTAACGACACAATCTTTGCTGGAAACGGAAATGATAACGTCCAGGGTAATGGTGGCAATGACGTACTTTTCGGTGGTACTGGCAACGATCAGTTGAGTGGTGGCCAAGGCAACGATGTCTTGAATGGTGAGGCGGGCTCAGATTTCCTCACGGGGGGATTGGGCAATGACACCTTGAATGGCTTCGGCAATCAATCTGGTGCTCAAGTTGACGATCTTTTAGGTGGAGGTGGTGCAGATACCTATGTGCTTGGCAATTTCTCCACTGCCTTCTACACTGCATCCAACCAATTCGCGCTGATCCGAGGTTTTGCACCGGGTGAGGGCGACAAGATTCAGATTAAGGGCAGTCTGTCTCAGTACACGCTAAGGAAGGATCGCGACCTTCAACTGGGGGGCAGCGCATTTGACACGGAGATTCTGTTAAACGGAAACCGGATTGCTGTTATTCAAGACACGATCAATGTGCCTAATTCCTCGTTCTTTAGCGTTTAGGGATCTGCTCGAAATAAAGGATCCATAATCGAGTCATGCAGGGTGCATGACGCCATATAACACACCAACATATAGCGTTTTATAGAGGCAATCCACTCGTGGTTGCCCCTATTTCTTTGATGGTTGCGTCCAGGATTGACCGATTACCAATTGCCGATTACCAATTATTACTTGAATTTCTTAACTTTTTAGGCTAATAGCAGTTGCGATCGTCCACGCATCCACCAACAGCAACAACAGCGTACATAAAAGTAAAATAAGATACATCCAAGGTTGAGACAAAGGGCGAACATCTCTAGTATCAATACCCGTTTTCGCTTGCACCAAACGCACTAATTTAGCAAATCCAGCCACCCGCATCGGCAACAAATAACCTTCACCCGCATGACTCAAAAAATAGTACACTAAACCTCCTTGACCGGTCGATCGAGGTTTAAGAGCCTTCACCTCAGTCCAAGGAAGATCCCAACCCCTGCGAAACACGCGCGGAAACCAGTTCGGATAGGTAACTTCAATCACCTCCTCGGTGAGGATTACCCGTTCGCTGAGCACGCCGTAAAGGCCCGCTGCGCCGATCGCAATTGCCACCCAGAGTGCAGCGGGCGGAACGGGTGCTTTCGTTACCTCCGACAGAAACGGTAACGGAATACTCAGGGCGAAGTACAAACTCAACAGCGTGATTCTAATCAGGGGAGAAAGCCGGAATACTGCCGGCTCAAATACTGGGGGGGAAGATGGCGAAAGTGCGATCGGTTCTGCTGACATGGCTGAAATTATAGCAGTGGACAGTGGACAGTTGACAGTTGACAGTTGCAGAACCCGAATCAAATCATTGATGCAGCACGGGTATCGGCTATATTCATGAAGTTTTGAGCCGTAGGGTGCGTCGCCATTAAAAATCCCCAAATAAAAATCGCTCGTCTAATAGCGACGCACCTATACTTTTGAATAGTCGAGCAAACAAACTCAATAATTATGTACCAATACTTGAAAGAAATGGTATAAGGTGCGTCGCCACTCGAAAAGTCGATTAAATGGGAGGGATTGTTGATGGATCCGCACCCTACAAATACTCAGGCAAATATGCAAAACATGACTATATTTGCACTGTTGACTTTCGAGCTAAAATTCTATTCAGAAACTTTGATTTTTAACTGTTGAGTTTTTACCGATTTGCAGGAGTTGGAATCTTGAGTGCCCAGTTATCAATTAACGGACAATTTATAACTCAAAACTCACAACTTATATTAATCAACGGCTGTTAATGCGGGTACTGTCAAAGGTTCTGAGATTTCTCGGGATTTGGGGCGGCCGGCCATCATGGCGCGATCGCCCTGAGCTTTGCCTCGGGATCTGCTAGGATTGACGCTTGAATAAGGGCCTTCGTTAATCTGCAAGCGATCGCAAGGAATTTTATCCGACAAAATTGCACTGGCCATCATCCCGGTGTGAATTTCCAATGCTGCGGCCCGCATCGCTTCAAAGACTAAACGCTGTCCGGGAAACACCACTCGTTCAAAATACCAATTAGGAATGTTGCAGATCCGAGCAATCTGAATTTGACTGGTGGCGTTGACGTAGCAGCAGAGAATTTTGCTGTCGGCGTCTGAGGGTACTGGGTCAAGAATTTGAGCCATAAATGCTGAGGGGCTTTGCCTAAAAGTTTTAGTTATCTTCTCAGGCTAACATCTTGCGATCCCGGCCTACTGTAAAGCCGACTACCAACTGAATAACAGATGAGAGACCGATCGCACCTCATACTTGTCTTTACCCAAAAAAATACCAAATTTTTGACTTTTTCCGGCGATTTTCGGTCAATATACGCTGTATTTGCTTAAAATTTAACTTTTTTCTGCTGCGATCGCCCATCGACACCCACCAGCTCACCCTTAAGCCTCTTAGCAAAATTTAAGAATATTTAATATTAAATTGCGAAAATTAGATTGAATGTAAAGTTATATTAAAAGAATATAAACATAGTTAAAAAAGTTCCACATTAGGATATGGCAATCATGGAAAGCCGAGAAAACCGAGTTTTGTACGTTCGCCTCCCTTGCAATCCCATTTTCCCGATCGGAGTTGTGTACCTTTCGGATCACGTGCACAAGCTGTTTCCCGATGTCCAACAGCGGATTTTCGACTTAGGCGCGGTGCCCCCGCTGGATTACGCTAAAGGTTTGGATGCGATCGTAGATGAGTTTAGGCCAACGCTGTTAGTTTTCTCTTGGCGGGACATTCAAATTTACGCGCCCGTGGGCGGTAGAGGCGGAAATCCGCTGCAAAATGCCTTCGAGTTTTACTACGCCAAAAATCCCCTAACCAAGTTCCGGGGAGCTCTCGGAGGATTGCGTTTGGCCACGTCCTACTACACCGAACTCTGGCGCAATCTGGGACTGCTTAAGCGCGGATTGAAGCGGGCCCGGAAATACCATCCGGAAGCGCGCGCAGTCGTCGGTGGCGGTGCTGTGAGCGTGTTTTACGAGCAGTTGGGCCGCAGCTTGCCGGCCGGGACTGTGGTTTCGGTGGGCGAAGGCGAGGCTTTGCTGGAGAAGTTGATTAAAGGCGAAGATTTGGCACAGGAAAGGTGTTATGTAGCAGGAGAAACTGTACCGCGCGATCGACTAATTCACGAAAAGCCAGCCAACATCGAGAAAACTGCTTGCAACTATAACTACATCGAGAGCATTTGGCCAGAATTTTCCTATTATCTACAGGATATGGACTTCTACCTCGGAGTCCAAACCAAGCGCGGCTGTCCTCACAATTGCTGTTACTGCATCTATACGGTGATTGAAGGCAAGCAAGTGCGGATCAATCCGGCGGATGAGGTGGTGGCAGAGATGCGCCAATTGTACGATCGAGGTATCCGCAATTTCTGGTTTACCGACGCGCAATTTATCCCGGCGCGCAAATTCATCGATGATGCGATCGAATTATTGCAAAAAATCATCGCCGACGGCATGAGTGACATCCACTGGGCTGCTTACATCCGTGCGGACAATCTCACACCCGAATTGTGCGATTTGATGGTAAAAACGGGAATGAATTACTTTGAAATCGGCATCACCAGCGGTTCCCAGGAACTGGTTCGCAAAATGCGGATGGGCTACAACTTGCGCGTAGTTTTGCAAAATTGCCGCGATTTAAAAGCCGCCGGTTACAACGATGTGGTTTCGGTAAATTATTCATTCAACGTCATTGACGAAACTCTTGAAACCATCCGCCAAACTATTGCTTACCACCGAGAATTAGAGCGAATTTTCGGAGTCGATAAAGTAGAACCAGCGATTTTCTTTATCGGGTTGCAGCCGCACACAATTTTAGAAGAATACGCCTTCAAAAAAGATATTCTGCAACCCGGTTACGACCCGATGAGTTTGATGCCTTGGACAGCGCGCAAACTGCTGTGGAATCCCGAACCTTTGGGCTCGTTTTTCGGACAAATTTGTTTAGAAGCTTGGCAGCGAAATTCCAATGATTTCGGCCGCGAAGTGATGGCGATTTTGGAGGAAAAACTCGGCTGTGCGGATTTGGAAGCAGCTTTGACTGCACCTGTTGAAATCAAAGACAAACAGTTAACTGCTGTTCGTTGATTTCCTGGTTTGTAGTGAGGACTTCAGTCCTTCCAAATTAAGATAAGCCGGACTAAAGTCTTTACGACAAAAAGGTTCGTAGTGAGGACTTTAGTCCTTCAAGAAGGTTCGTAGTGAGGACTTCAGTCCTTCGGAAATTAAAACAAACCGGACTAAAGTCCTTACTACGAACCTAATTTTTTCACATTGTCAACACTTGGAAAACAGAATCATAAATAGGAGATAAACATCATGACTTTTATCGACCCCAGAACGGATTTTGCATTTAAAAGAATATTTGCTTCCGCAGAAAGTAAACCTATTCTGATTAGCTTTCTCAACGGTCTGATTTATCAAGGCAATCCCACAATTCAAGATTTACAAATGATCGATCCGTATCAAGCCGGAGAAGTTGTGGGATTGAAAGACTCGTATTTAGATGTCAAAGCAACCCTAGATAACGGGACGATCGTGATTATCGAAATGCAAGTTTTGAATGTTAAAGCCTTTGAAAAACGGATTGCCTACAATGCAGCGAAAGCTTACGGAAATCAACTCACGCGGGGCAAGGGCTACTTCAGTTTAGACCCAGTAATTGCCATCACAATTACGGATTTTATTTTGTTTGAAAACACCAATAAAATTATTTCGCGTTTTTCTTTTAAAGAAGAGGAAGAACATTTTGATTATATCTGTCCGACAATGACGCTAATTTTTGTGGAGTTACCAAAATTTAATAAGTCTGTTGATGAGTTAGAATCTCTAGCTGACAAGTGGATTTATTTTATCAGAGAAGCACCGAATTTGGAAATGGTTCCAGAATCGCTGGAAACAACTGCACCGATTCAGCAAGCTTTTGGTATTGCTAATACCGTGAACCTCAGCCGCAAAGAATTAGATCAACTGGAAGCACAGGTCTTTTATCTGCAAGATCAGCAAAGGTCTATAGAAGAAGCCTTAGAAACCGGAGCTCAGCGGGGTCAAATTAATACTGTGATTCGTTTGCTGGAACGAAAGCTGGAAACTTTGGATGAGTCAATTAAATCTAGAATTGCACAGTTATCTAGCGATCGAATCGATACTTTGACAGAAGCTGTGCTTGATTTTAATAGCGCGGAAGATTTGGTGAGTTGGTTGCAGGAAATGGGCGATCGATAGTAAAAAGTCAGAGTGCGCCTTGCGTATCTTGTCTATAGCATTTTCAATTTCATAAAGAGCGATCGCACATTATGCCTTACAGTCAATTCACAATTACTAAAGCTAAAAAAGACTTTCAGTTAACTATCGTGGAGGGCACTCGGTTTTTTCCTGAGGTGGAATCAATTAATCCCAGTCCGAGATTGACTAGCGAATTAGAAGATTTGCCTTGGACGATCGCAGTTGGTTCCGAAAAAGCGAGATCGGAAGCCCTTGTCTACCCAGTTTTGCAAGAAGTCCGGCGCTTGATGAACCGCCAAATCAGTTTATTTTCGGGACGGGAATTTAATGTTGACCCCAGTTGCGATCTTACCGGATACGTCGATTTTTTAATTAGCCGATCGCCCGAACAGCTTACCGTTGAAGCACCTGCGATCGTAGTTGTGGAAGCAAAAAAAGCCGATTTGAACGAAGGGATCGGTCAATGTATTGCTGAAATGGTAGCAGCACAGCGCTTTAACGAAGCAGCAGAACACCCGATCGCAACTATCTACGGTTGTATCAGCAGCGGCACTCAATGGCGTTTTCTCAAGCTTTCAGGAACCACAGTGGCGATCGATCTTACCGATTATCCGCTGCTTCCCGTGGAAACCATTTTAGGATTCTTGGTGTGGATGGTTCAACAGACTTAGCTAGATTTCACTTATTCAGTAAAAAATAGGATTTCGCACTAAACCCAAAGTTTTTAGAACTTGCTTAAAAACCTCGCTGTCAACTGTCAACTGTCAACTGTCAACTGTTTAAATATCTTTCAATTAGGACGATCGCCACAATATCATCTACAGGCCGCGGCGGAGTCCGCATTCCCTGGGGAATCAAGCGAGAAATTCCCGTCGCAGGGTACATTTCCCAGTAACGATCCTTCGCTTCTAGACTGCTGAACCTCTCGTCAATCTGCACAATTTTTATAAAGGGCGACAAACTCTGCGTCAGTTTTTGTTTCCAACTTTTGGAAGTTGTTTGGTCTCCCATGACTAATAACTCAATGGGAAACTGTTTGCACAGTGATTGAATGGTAGATATTGCTTCGTCGGACAGCACTACTTGATGGTAGCAGATGTTCTTATCTCTACCCATCACGGCGATGCCGCACTTGTCTTTCCCCGGATCGAAACCTAAAATCATATTTATGAGTCCTGTGTTATTAAGTTTGTAGTTGCGCTGTTGTAGTCGAGGAAACCCATCGCCAACCTATATCTAATCTGATACTTGCATTTCTGAATGTCTCTAAATCTTTGCGGGCGATCGCACTTATTTTACTTGACTTTTTGGCAGGATTGACATATTATATCATCATGGTAATCCGTGCGGCCATATAATGCCTAAAATCAGAAACCGGGTTTTTGTCACAATCTTTGCTTTCCCGTTTTAATTTATCGAAAAAACTCGGTTTCTTTGACTCCCCGCGCAAAAACCGGGTTTCTTTCACCCTTGTGCAGGCGGTGCGTCGCTGTGAGATTGTCGATTTGATTTGCAAATTGCAGATGGCGACGCACCCTACTATTTTGAATCGCGTGCAAAGATGAGTGCAAAAAAAAATTAAAGCGCGCGCAAGAGGGTAAAGAGGAAACAGGGAAAAAAGCTAAAGGGCTAAAGAGTAGAAAAGAGTCCTCACACACAAGACAGGGAGGAAGGGACAGCCAAAGCTACCGCTACCCGAAAACCCCCGTCCCCGTGCCCGCGGCCCGAGATGTAGCAGCGGTAGGCAGCACGGCAATAGAGCGCATGGTAGTTCCACGAACCTCCACGCACCACACGGTAATCATTTGTTCCAGTTTTCCAAAAACTTCCGTCAGTCGGTGCGCCGTCATAGTTATCGTGTTCCTTATCGCTGCACCATTCGCCAACCTGACCGTGCATATCATAAAGTCCAAAGGGATTCGGAGGAAAACTCCCCACATCCATTGTTTGGTGGCGGCCAAATCCCATCGGTGCACCACCGAAGGGATAACTCCCGTCATAATTAGCTAAATCCGGGGTAATTGTCTCGCCAAAATAGAAAGGTGTTATAGTTCCGGCGCGACAAGCATATTCCCATTCAGCTTCCGAAAGTAAGCGATAAATCTTGCCTGATTTTTCAGAAAGTTTCCGGCAGAATGCTACAGCCTCATGCCAGCTTACACTTTCTACAGGACGTTTTTCACCTTTAAAGCGCGATGGATTATTTCCCATCACTGCTTGCCACTGTGCTTGGGTGATGGGGTATTTTCCTGCATAAAAAGTCGGTACTATTACTTGAGGCGGCGGACTTTCGTTATCGTACCTAGCTGATTTTGTTGCTGGCCAACCCATCATAAATGTGCCTCCGGGAATGTAAACCATTTCGATCACAACTCCATTACCTAAGTCTTCCGGGAAGTAATGAGCAAAAGACTTTCTACGACTGTTTTCTTTTCCTTCAGCATCCACTGTGATGACATCAAATTCAAATGTAGGGAGATAGTCTTGAAACGGAGGTTTAATCTTTAAGTCATCTCTATATTTCAGGAGTGAATAGGCAGCCAATTTCACCTGCATCGATTCATCGTGCAATGCTTGAATTATCAAATCTAAGCCAGCTTCTCCATATTTGAGTGCTTCGGAGAGTGCGGCGATTCTCGCTTCGACAATGGGTGAGGCTAAGCGGCTTTTAACACCGGGAATGCCTCCGAGTACCGCAGCATTGACAGGAATTGAATTTTGACCGCCACGGACGGCATCGTATTCTCTGGGTTCATTTTTATTCTCTGACATTACACCGCACTGTCCTGCATTTTAATTGAGTAAAATTTTGTTTTGTGATGTCAATATCTCAGGGATCGATTCTTAATTTCTCTCTTTGACCTTTTAGCGGTGCGGTGCGTCGCTGTGAGATTGTTGGTGGTGCTTCCAGATTTTTGGTGGCGACATACCCTACGATTGCTATATATATGGCGACACGGATTCCCATGATTTAATGATATGTCAATGGCGCGAAAATGTCAAGCAAAATTGCGGTTCGATCGCCCAAAATATTTCATCAAATTCGATAGATCGATCGCACTTCTTATCTAAGTTTCAAATCTCCCCTACCTGGATCTTGTTGTCCGGTGCGGAAAACCACGACTCCGTTTGACAGAGCAACTAAATCTATTTTCAGCGGCCCGGCGATGTAAGTGACATCCGCGGCGATCGCCCGAACTTCCAGCGGTTTATCGTATTGTTGCAGTCGATCGACAAAACCGCCCAAAGTTTCAATCCGATTGTCCGCAACTTGGACTCTACCGCCGACAACACCAATTAACCGAGCTCGAAATTGACAAGCTTCAATCAATTGCTGCAACTGTTGTCGCACCTGTTCGTCAGGTAAAGCTACGGGATCGACAGCAACCCCTGCAATCACATCTCCAGCGCGGAACACCACTCGATTGATTTCGGCTTCTGCAAATACCTTAATTACCTTTTCTTGTCGCAGGTAATTAGCGCCGGCTACAATCCGCACCACGTAGTCTTTACCGTCTTTGATCTGACTGATTAATTGATCGATTTCCGCTTTAGTAATTTGAATAACCTGCTCTCTAACCTTATTATTTTCCGGCTGCATCAGTTCGACGGTGGTTTTATTTGCTTCTTGCAACAGTCGATCGATCGCGCGCCTTTCCGTACCCGCTTCCTGGATGCGAACCACGCCAGCAGCTAAAATTTGACCGCGCCTGATCGCAACTGTACCCTCGCGGATGGCTTGAAAATCGCGTTCCAAAACTTGCATTTGCTGCTGCAATAAAGTTTGTTGCTGTTCGAGTTGAGCTTGTTGCTGTCCCAGGGTTTCTAAAAGTGCTTCCCTCTCGGCAATTACCTTGTCCCTCTCGACAATTATGCGATCGCGCTGGGCGAGATTTTCCGCACGCTGGGCAATTTCCTTGTCTCGCTCAGCAATTAGCTTGTTGCGATCGACAATTGCCACATTTCGTTTTGTAATTTCTGCCTCTCGCTGGGCAATTTCCTTGTCCCGCTGAGCAATTTGAGTTTTAACCTGCTCTCGCTGCTCGATTAACTGTTGGCGTTCCGCTTGCAGTTGGGCGATTTCCGAGCTCAAAGTCGTTTTTTGCCCTGAAACAGTCTTCAATTGATTCTCAGTGCGATCGAGCTGAACTCTGGTAGTCGATCGCGCCGTTTCCACCAATTTCAATTGTTCTTCTGTCTGAGATTTAGCCGCTTCCACAGTAGCAAGCTGTTCTTCCGTTTGCGATTTAGCCGCTTCTACCTGACTTAACTGCTGTTCAGTTTTAGACTTGGCTGCTTGCACGCTGTTAAGTTGGGCCCGCAGCGAATTTAATTTTGTTTGCGTCTTAGCTTGCTCGGCATTAGCTGCTTGGAGCGATTGATTAATTTGCTCTAAATTGGCTTTAGCTTGGGATTGAGCCGCCAAAGCTTGAGCTAATTCAGTTTCAACTCGATTTTTCTCTTGAGTGGCTTGTTTGATTTCTCTGCGGGCGTTGTTGAGTCTTTTTTGAATCTCGTCTATGCTAAAAACTCCGGTTCGCAGCGGCTTGCTGGTAGCAAATAAAATGCCCAGAGTAATGGCTGACAGGATGCTGCCGGCCATCACTGTCACTACAACAGCGGTATCGCGGGGGCGCAGTTTGAACAAACTCAATCTGGCCTTGCCGACTTTCGTCCCAAGGCGATCGCTAACAGTAGCGATCACGCCGCCCAACACTAACATTACAAATATTAAGATGTATCCAGCAGTCATTCCGATTTCTTATTTTAGATTGTGGATTTTGGATTGAAGAAAGAATCCAAAATCCAAAATCGTATAATTTCTCGGCATCAAGTGAATTGCTGGCTTAAGGCCACCGGATTGTGAACTGTGATCTTTTTCTTGTGGATCGAGATCATTGTTTCTTGTCTGAGATCCCCCAGCAAACGAGTCACAGTTACCCGCGTCGAGCCGATCGCCTCGGCGATCGCCTGATGGGACAGCTTCAAATCAATCGTAATCCCATCCGTACTCGGCACCCCAAAATCCCGGCATAGAATCAGCAAAAAGCTGACGAGTCTCGAACCCATATCTCGGTGTGCCAGCGTTTCGATCATCATCTCGGTTTGCAAAATCCGAGATGACAGTCCCCGAAGCATCACCATCGACAATTCCGGGTCTTCCTTGAGCGCTTTCTCCACTTGTTCGATCGGCAGCGAGATCAATTCCACCGGTGTAAAGGCTACCGCGTGGTAAAACCTATCCGATCTGTGTCCCGTAATCAGAGACAGCACCCCAAATACGCTGTTTTCGCGCAGGAGGGCGACTGTAATTTCTTCCCCTGCTTCGTACACCCTGGAGAGCTTCACAGCGCCTTTAATGAGAACGTAGACGCGCTCAGCCGGATCTCCAGGGAAAAAAATTGTCTTGCCCCGTTCAAAGTTTTCGACAATGGGCGGAAACGCCCCGCCACTGATTTGGCGGAACACGGCTGCTAGCGGTCTATCATGTGTCACGACGAGATCCTTTGTACTAATCAATACTTTGTAACTTGTCGATTAACCTTATTGAGTAAATATACTGCCCAACCTCCAATCTCTAGGGATTCTGTTACTGTCATCTAATGTTAAGGTAAGCACACGCTGTATGATTAAATCTAGCCCTTCTCTTAACTTTTTCAATTCCGCCCCATCTAGCTCCACAGCAAAATTAATATCAATTGTGTCTCAATTGTGTCTGAATCAGTTAAATCTGAATCGGTTGTGTCTAAACTGGCGGGGTTGTCGCATACAGCCAATGAGAACGGTGCTAGTTGCTTCTTAAAAAAATACAGATGATAGATTTGACCGGAAAAAATGCTCTTGTTACGGGCATTGCCAACAATCGCTCGATCGCCTGGGGCATCGCCCAGCAGCTCCACAAAGCTGGGGCTAATCTCGGCATAACTTATTTGAAGGACGAAAAAGGCAAGCACGAGCGCAAAGTCGCTGAACTCGTGGAACCGCTCAATCCCAGTCTGTATCTGCCCTGCAATGTCCAAGACGAAAGCGAAATCGAGTCTACTTTTAAAACGATCGCCGACAAATGGGGCAAGTTAGATGTCCTAGTTCACTGTCTGGCTTTTGCCGGCAAAGACGAACTTTCCGGAGATTTCAGCAACACCTCGCGTCAAGGCTTCTCCAATGCTTTGGATATTAGCGCTTACTCGCTGGTGCGGCTTTGTGCTGCTGCTAAACCGCTGATGGCCGAAGGCGGCAGTATTATCACGCTAACTTATTTGGGCGGTGTGCGGGTAGTTCCTAATTATAATGTCATGGGAATTGCTAAGGCTGCTTTGGAAATGAATGTTCGGTATCTGGCGGCGGAACTCGGCCCGTTAAATATTCGGGTAAATGCCATTTCTTCAGGCCCGATTCGGACTCTGGCTTCGTCAGCAGTTGGCGGCATTCTGGACATGATCCACCACGTTGAGGAAGTGGCACCGCTGCGGCGGACGGTAACTCAGCAGGAAGTGGGAAATGCTGCGGCTTTTCTGTGCAGCAATCTATCTAGCGGGATTACGGGTCAAGTTTTGTATGTCGATGCCGGTTACGAAATCATGGGAATGTAACAGCTTTTAAACAGTTGACAGTTGACAGTTGACAGTTGACAGCGAAGTTTTTAGACAGTTGACAGCAAGATTTGCAAACAGTCAACTGTCAATAACTGTCTTTTGTTCGCTACAAAAGTGTTAATCCCAAATTACTAATTAATTCTAATGAATGACCAATTGCGAATTATGGAAATAATCGATCGCCCGCCTGTACCTCCTCCAATTTCTAGTAACACGATCGCCAGGGCCGCCTTGGTGAAGCGCACAACACTCGAAACGGATGTCACTGTCAGCCTCAATCTCGACGGTTCGGGAACTTGCAAGGCGTCTACAGGAATTCCGTTTTTAGACCATATGTTGCAGCAGATTTCTTCTCACGGATTGATTGATTTGGACGTGCAGGCGATCGGCGATTTGGCGATCGACGACCATCACACGAACGAAGATGTGGGCATTACCTTAGGTCAAACCCTAGCAAAAGCTGTCGGAGATCGATCGGGCATTTCTCGTTTCGGACACTTCATCGCCCCGCTGGATGAAGCATTAATTGAAGTAGTGCTAGATTTTTCGGGAAGGCCTCATTTAAGTTACAACTTGGAAATTCCCACCCAGCGCATCGGTAGTTACGACACCGAGTTAGTGAGAGAGTTTTTTGCTGCGGTGGTGAACCACACTCAAATGACACTGCACGTCAGACAGTTGCAGGGCGGGAATTCTCATCACATTGTCGAAGCCGCGTTTAAGGCATTTGCGCGGGCTCTGCGGATGGCGGTGGCGATCGATCCTCGGCGCGCCAGTCGGATTCCGAGCTCTAAAGGAGTTTTGTAGTTTAGGGGTAGTAACTGCGTCCCAAAAAACAATCAAACAATTAGTGGGGTGGGCTTCGCAGCACCACCCCGAATATGCAATTTAAATTCACAACACCCTACTACCTATCCAAACGTCGTCAAGAATCGGAAAGCATCGAGGACGTGACTCGCACAAACGTAGGGCGAAGTATTGTAAAAACCTTGCCACGCCGCCGCCTTATCTTCATCATACCTGTCCGCTCTTTCCGGGTGTTTTCCTTGCCAATTCAGCCGCACCGCGTGACCGACTAATACATCTAAAACAATGTATTCTTCTACTTTCAATTCAGGGTTGCGCTGGGCGATCGCCGCCAACTCCATCAGCGCCTCAATATTTACTTGTCGATATTCCGGTGCCACAATCTTGTTCAGCAAATGCTCAATTTGTAGCGCAAAATTCTTTTCGCCCGGGGTCATTTCCGATAAAATAACATCGCTGTCCAAGCGATTTCGGCGCTCTAATTTGTCGCCAATAATCAAGCCTTTACAGTGCCGCAGCAATCCCCAAACACTCGGATAAAAATCTTTCGGTACGCGATTGACTGCACCTTCCATTTGCCGCTTGCGACGCCATCCTCCCGCAGGCATTTGTGGTTCTTCAAAAACAGGCGCGACTACCCATTCAATATCTTTTTCCGGCTGTTTGACGCGCAGGGATTCTTGCTCTTTGAGGATTTGATTCATTTCCTCGTATTCTGTCAAAACTTGGCGCAGGCGATTTTTGATTTCAAAAGGACTTAGCTGCATTAAATGTTCGTAAGCTTCGTTTTGCGTAACTCCCAATTCGCGGGCTAATTCGCTGGTTAACAACAAAATAAAGTAGCTAACTCTCAGTGTCAGCAGACCTTTAAATAACTGCGGTTCGGCTTTAATTAGGACGCTGAGATAGATAATAACTTCTTGGGTGAGAACTCGATCGCGAATGTCTTCTCCGCAGAATTGGCGGATTTTGTCCATCACTTCCATGTAAGAACCAGGCCGCGAAATCACCGAATCTTCGCTGTAGGCTTTCCCCACAGCAATTTGTTTTTGCCTGACCAAAATGTCTGTCACCGCATCCGACAAGCTGATATCAACCTTGTCCAGCAATCCAGCAGCATGGCGGATGACTGCCCATTGGATTTTTGACTGCGAACTTTCTCCAGCTTTTGTATAAACTTCGTTGAGCAAATCCACAACTTTTACTGTTGCTTCGGCGCCTCCAAATCCTGTATCGAAATTTAGTCCTTTTAGTCGAATCAATGTGTGCAGCAGCTCTATTTGTTCGTACAAGTTCTCTGAACCGCGCAGGCTAGCGAGCAGCAATTTAGTATTAGTTTCGCACTCTAGTTTGAATTCTTGCGTGTGACCCAAAGGCCAAGTTTTTTCGGGATTGTAACCGAGATAGCTGCGGGTTTCTATTGCACCTGTTACCGGAGATTCGGTGAATTCAAAATCGTGCATGAAATCAATTCTTTCCGTACCCGCAGTCAGCATTAACTGGTTGAGATTCCCGAGTTTAACTGGCGTGTTTTTGCAGTGTCCGTCCCGGAGTTCTTTCATCAAGTCTAACAATGCTTCCCGGCCGGTTTCCAGCATCGCATGAGTTAACATCAGCGTTACTGTGGGGCGTCCTAACTGATACCAGTGGCGGTGAATGTGAGCGATTTCACTTTGGATTTTAGATACTAGAAAATGGTAGTCTAGGGTTAGGTAAAATTCTTCTCTGTCCAAAAATGAGGGGAGAAATACGATCGCCTCTCCGCGAATTTTGAACACCCGGGAAGTCGTCAAACTCCGCAAACGGCGCACGGGGCGGCCGGTTAAGCCTAGCGGATCGTTGCGTCCAATCTCCGCGTAAATAGCGGATAATTCCTTAGTCTGGCGGACTTGAATGGGTGCTACTTGCTTGGGCGTTTGGGCTGCAATGCCGTTAGCGGCTAGTTCTGCTTGCAAATCTTCGTCTTCAGCTAACAGGGCAATTTGCACTAAAGGTTCTCTTTGCTGGCCGACTGACAGATGCCTTCCTAGCGGGTCGATATCGCCCACTGCAATTAATTTCTCGTTCAGCAATTGACCGAGAAAATACAAACTTTGCGCCCAAACTAGGGGAACATTTTCATTGGGTAAGCGCTGCTGGCTGCGGGGATTTAATTTTTCGGCTTCTATATTTACGGCAGGGACATAGTACAATTCTGGTAGTAAAGGTAAACCAGCGCGATCGACTGCCAGAGATGCCAAACGCTCCTGGTACTCTTCGACTTGGGCTTGGTTTCCCTCAAATATGCCGTCCAAGAGCAGATAAGTGAAAAATAGCGGCCACTCGCATTCTATACTATCGAACTGCTTTAATTCTGTCGGTTCGTAATGCAGGCGATCGGCATCTTCTAAAACTGTTTGGTGTCCGTCCCGCAGAAACCGCTTGCAGCCGTAATTTCCCTGTAATTTGTCAATAATTTTATTGCGAGTCCGTGCTACTAATTCTTTGTCTTCCACAGCAAAAGCAGGAAAACTAATCACGCTCAATAAAGCAGCATCTACTTCTTTTGAACTAGATTCGCGAGGCAAAAGCGATTCTAAAGTGATGCGGCTTCTGGCAATTTCATCCGGCAAAACGTGAATTACCGATGCTTGAGAACCGTTAACTCCAAACAAATCCAATCCATTGATTGCTTCCAGCGCTGCTTTTGCCATGCCAACAGAACTGGCATTTAATTCGGCATTGCCGCGATTAATTTTATGACCTCTTTCCCAAATTCCGTAATCGGGAGTGCGGTAAGCTCTGCCAATGTAGTAAACTAAATTTTGGACGAAATTGACTTCATCGATTGTAAAAACTATATGCAATCCCGAAGCCGTCATTTGAGCAAGAATTAACAAAAAGATAGAGGTAGCATCTAACTGCAAATGTCCCCACTCGTCATCGCCGACAACAATGTTTCCGGTTTGAGTATTGTATTTGGCGTGCAGGGCATCTAGGGGCAATTGAGTATTTTTAAAACGTTCGACTTTGTTTGCTTGCTGCATCATCGCAAACATCAAGCCGCGCATTAGTTTGACTGTGCTGTGTTCGAGTTCAAATGTTCTGCCGCGATCGCCATCAATTTTGCGGTAAGCTAAACCCAAACCCCACACTGCCAAAATGCTGTACACGTTATCGCGCACCCAGGCATCGGTGTAGTCGCCGTGGGCGTTAACAGCCGTACTCGCCGGCAGCAAACCGGTTATTGGGTTCTGGCGTTTGAGGATGACGTTTTTGATTTGCTGGTAGTAATAATCTAACCGGGTTTGCCGCTGGGTTGTTGCGATCGCCATTTCGTTTTCCTTAGTTTTCCTGATGCGAGCCGAATTGCGGTGAATAGACTTTTAAATATATCAGAGTTTCTATCATTTCTCAAGTTCTACAAACATAACAAGGTATTTGCCATGTCTAGCCGCAACAACAATAACAACAGCGTTGCTTTCGTAAAGATTGTCTACTCTACAGTGAAAATTAATGGTAAAATTGAACTCGTGCCGATGGAATGGTACGCTGACGGCTCTGTTAAGAAAATTGAACGCTAACGGGCGATCGCGATTTCGACCAAAAACCCGGTTTATCGGCCACAGAATGATGACTTAACAGACTTTTGGTGCCAAAAATCGGGTTTTTTGCGTCCGAGACTTGTCTGAGGGCGATCGCCAAACTAAGCTAATTTAAACAACTAGGTGTGTAGGAATCTCAAAGAAAGAAATATGGATCGATCGCGCCCGCAATTTTCAGTGCTGGGACTACCAGTTCACATATTAGACGATTATGCAGGTTGGCTGATAGAGCGCCTGCATCAAGGGTTAGGGACTCACGTCGTGACGCTGAATGCTGAAATGGCAATGCAAGCCGAACAAAACCCGGCTTTAGCCGATGTAATTCGCTCTGCCGAGCTCGTGATACCCGACGGTTCTGGAGTAGTGCTGTATTTGCGAATGCGCGGCAAATCGGCACAGCGGTTTCCGGGGATTGAACTAGCAGAATCGCTGCTGCAACAGGCCGGAAAATTGCCGAATTCCGAACCAATATTTTTCTTTGGAGGTGCGCCCGGAGTCACGGCGAAGGCGGCGGAAAGTTGGCAGCAAAAAGTTAATCGATTGTCTATTTCTGCTCAACACGGCTATCTTTCTGCTGAGGAAGAAACAGAATTCTGTGAAAGCCTCAAACAAATACAGCCAAAAATTATTTTTGTCGGCTTAGGAGTGCCGCGCCAAGAGTTTTGGATTGCCGAACACCGCCACCTTTGTCCGCAGTCAATTTGGGTGGGAGTTGGCGGCAGTTTTGATATTTGGGCTGGAACAAAAGACCGCGCACCGGCGTGGTTTTGCGACAATCATTTAGAATGGTTGTACCGGCTTTATCAAGAACCTTGGCGCTGGCGCAGGATGTTGGCTTTGCCACAATTTGCCTTGAAAGCTTTAGGCGATTTGCGAGCTTAGAAAGTTCCCAATCAAATCCGGTTTGCGGGTGTTATTGCTGATATTTGCGATCGCCCGCGAACCCGTCTCTACAATAATTGTGGTTAATTTATTTGACAGATTCAGCATATTCTACATGATGATGAAGCACAGGTGATGTAGCGAGTGTTAAAGCGGATGCTCGAAACAACTGGCGAGTCATTGCGGGCGATCGATCGCACCTGTTGACCTTGCTACAAAAATCCTCATCAATTCCATCAACGATTGGCAGAATCTCGATCGATCTGCCAGAGCCAGATTGTACCTAATTGAGAATGAACAACATCGGACACAAACCGCATCCCCACCTTCTGTAGTACCCGATTGGAAGCATTAGCTTCACCCAGAGTATGAGCGTTGACTGCTCGCACTTCCTCGCGATCGAAAGCATAGTCAATTAGCCCCTGTACTGCCTCAGTTGCCAATCCGCGATTCCAGTATTCGGCAGCTATTTCATAACCAATTTCTACAATGCCCGACTCATTTGGTTCACCTTTGAAACCTCCATTACCCACAAGCACTGCCTGTTGCGGGTGAATAAACAAATATCCATTCCAACCATTAGAAAGCGGTAAGGATTCATCCTCAGGGAGGGAAAATGCTTGATACTCCCCACTGATGAATCAGGGGGATTCTTGACTAAGACCACAAAGGGACTTTCAAAGGCGTTATCAAAGCACCTCTACTGACTCCCTTGAGACTTATCCCCAAGGTTGCCGCTACTTTTCGACCAATATTCGCTGCCCCATTGCAGTCTGCATTAATCAACAAACCTTCAAGAGTACGATACAATCCGCGCTTAACTCGTTTACCACAAGGTTGCCACCCACGAAAGTTTTTCGCAGAATTTAGGTAGCAAATCAAGGTCAATAAATGAAGCCTTGGAAGTATACGAATCTTCCGTTTCTACAAACTTAATCCCGTATTCTTCACACAGTTTAGCAATTCTATTCTTGAGTCTACCCGTCGGAATTTGCACAAAATTCTGATTGGTTTGAGAGCCAAGATTAATAGCATTCTTCATGCCAGCATTCCAACCAAATATAACAGTACCAAGATTGTTGCTTAAGCAATGATTTATCACTTTTCGAGCTGCTTTATTAATAGCATCTCGCATCGTCCGATTGCGATTTTCTGTCAAACGCGCCAGTCGTTTTGACCAATAACCATTTGCCTTCCCTGACATCAAAAAAGCAACACGCTTATTGTATCCTTGATTGAGCGACTTCAAATGTAACCCATCAACGATCAAGCTAGTTCCTATATTACTAACACAAGTTAGCCAGTTGTTCATTCCGTGGTCGATCATCAAAGCTTTAGATGGGTCTACATCTGCTTGGATATCTGCCGTTTTGTAGACTAATTCCAAATAGAAGCAGCCGTTTCTAGGTAGGATTCGATATTCTCTGATTGCTTTGTCGTCTAAGTTTGTAGGCCAAGGTAGATAAAAAGCATCCAATCCGAACCAGGCTTTAACTTTAGTACCCAGCGGAAATCTCAAAAGTCCGTCTTTAAGTCGAACGGAGCGACCTGTATAAGTCACCAAAGCTAGACCACCTTGTCGATAATTAGGTAATCTAGGTCTTTGAGTTACCGTCCCTTTTTTGATGCCTTCTAGAAGTCCAATATAGGATTTAAAAGACTCGGCGACAGTAGTTAAAATCTGCTGTGCCGTGTCCGAATAGAATGCCTTGTAATGCAGATTTTGATTCTCCGTGCCTAACACTTTGTGTAACTCTGCCCTCGTCGGTATTTTACCAGTCTTGAAGTACATCTGTCGAGCATAATAAATTCCGCAATTCGTCAATTTTGATGACTCACTGCACAGGAATTCTAGAATTGCTTTGAGATTATTATCGGGACTAATGAGATTTTGTTGACATCCAAACATTTCTATTTCCTCCTGATTATTAGATTAGCATAGCAATCTTATTTAAGGTGGGATTTTGCCAATAAAAAACATTTTGTAGGCGACTATGAAAAGATTTATTCTCAAAAAAGATGTAGGCGACTAAATAAGTCGCAGCCGCGTTCCTCCCCATGTCGGTAGCCCGGGGCTTCCCGCTCGTTTTCGGTGAGGGAACTGCGGCCAGTTATTAGGTACTGTGACTTGCAAAAGTTCTGCCAGCTCGCTTTTACTGCTCAAAAAAGCCTTGATGTGTATCCGTTCGACGGGGAGTAGTTGCAGATTAGTCGTCTCAATCATGGTTCTGCCTTCTCGATCGATATTTGATTGGAAATTTAATTCAAATATGACTTACGCAACAAAAACACTTTTATTTTTATTGTATTTTAAAATCGTCATATAGCAAGGCCTCCAGAATCTTTTTAGGAGAGGTTTATTAAAGTGATTTTCGTTATTTAGCTGCGACTCTAAGTTGGAGAGCGGTTTTATTTCCTTTTTTTGCTGGGTACCGAAGAGCATGGCGGATGAGCCATTTGACTTCATTAGAGGCACCGTTTAGCCAACGATCGCAAATTGCAAATACCTGTTCGGGGTGGTCTTTGGCAATATCGCCCAGATTGTTGGCGACACTGCGACGCACGTAAAGGCTGCGATCGTCCTTCAGGGCATCAAGGATTGGGAATACGGGGGCTGGGTTGGCGATGAAAGCGGGGATTCGCGTTCCCCAAGGAAGTCTGGATCGCGTACCTTCAGAACAAAGACGACGGACATGGGGGTCTGGATCCGATGTCCAATCAAGCAGTTGCGAAAGGGTGCGATATTGTTGTTGAATTAGAAACGGTCGTATGGAAAACTCCGCACTAAACCGTTTGGTAAGTTCGTATTGGGCAAGCATGGATATTTCAAACGGATCTTGTCCATCATTATCTTTTAGTTCTATACCATACTTAGCAATGAAACAAATATGAGGAAGATAAAAAAATACTGCCAGTTTTAGTCCATCTGTTTGAGTTAGTGGCGGTGTCAAAGAAGCCACAAGTATCTCAATAGCTGTCGCATATTTATCAGGCAAACATTGACGGAGTGCTAATGCCAGATGTCGGCCGCGTTCCATAAGTTCAAGCGAATCCAATCCATCTAACGCAACCTGACGAAACGATTTTTCATCAAATTGCGGGTACGCGAGCAAGATATTGTGTGCCAAACAATCAACTGCTTCTGACCCAAGCAGATGCTTCAGAGGAACTCCCTTCTGAATTGAACTCGGCGCGGTGGGAATGCGCGGCATATCAATTGCGGTATGTTTCATTCAACGATCGGCAAAAAGGTGGAATTTATATCTAACTATCCCGCTTACTAAACGCAGGCAATTTCCCTGAATGTCATGACTAAAGCGTAGATTTTATCGAGCCATTTGCTCGATCGCTCTTACAAATCGCGCTGTTTTCATATTGTGCAAAGCCTCGTTCAACAAGACTTTTCCAACCAGTAGTTTTGCTTCAGAATCATCCAGCTAGAACTTTTTCTGCACTATTAATCTAATCTATTTTCTGGTTAATAAAACATGGTGCGAACCTGCCATAGATACCAGGCCGCCCACAGTGAGAACATCGCAAACGGCGAAAATAGCAGGGTGCCAAAACGAATAGACTTAGCATTCAGTTCGCGGATCAGAATGAACGTAAAAGAGTACCAATAAAGCACGTTTGCCATTTGTGCCGCTAGCCAACCAATTTCCCTGCCATTGTAAAGCCAAAAACAACCCACAATCAACAGAGGTACAGACCATAAAAGATCCGCAACTCCCAACCCGTAAGTCACGATTAGGTCAACACGTTCTGCTTCTGTCTCGACAACCGATGGACGGGGCAGCCGCAGGAAAGCAAATATCCAGAAACCCAAGTGCAGTAAGGCTGCAATCCCATTCACCGTTGCAATCAGTTTGATTCCAAAATCTGTGATTTCTTGATTTTGCATTGCTGTGGAAATCAATGTGCTACCCCTTAATCGCGATCTATGGAACTGTTTTGCTCTCAAGAGATGGAATCTGAATTCACAGAGTTAGGTTGCGAACATCATATCTTATTATGCCATTTGCTCGATCGCTCTTACAAATCGCGCTGTTTTCATATTGTGCAAAGCCTCGTTCAACAAGACTTTTCCAAACAATAGTTTTCCTTCATAGGAATTAAGCGAAACTTCACCAGCCCCAAGTTGCCAGCAAAATTGTCTGTAACCAGGCGTATCCATGCTGCTGTCATGGACGAAATTGGGGGGACGCAACGCCGCAGCAAACTTCATAAACGGTAGCGCGTAGAAAATGTGACAAACTTGCTGCATCAGGAACAAGCGATCGCGCTTGCAGTCATCCAGTGCGTCACCGAAGTATGCCTTTAGATAGATGTTTTCCTGCTTTTCGGTGGTGACAAAGCTATTGGCAAGGATCGCCAAATCCACATAGCGATCGCTCCCAAAGGCTCCCTCCCAATCAATAACCCAGAATTTATTGCCATCAAAAAGAATATTGTGTGGGTTCAAATCGTTGTGACTTGAGACTAAATCGCGATCGTGACGCGGATAAACCATCTGGATTTCTGAGTAATATTTGAAAACTTCTGCTGTTGCAGTTTCTGGCAATACTTTTGAAGCCTTAAACTCCTGAATAAAACCGTCAATGCCATCCATGAAATTCACGAATTTTGGAAAAAGCGAGGTAGCATGAATCGATTCAATCATTTTTGCGAATTCTGCCAGCAAATCATCTCGCGAGCCAACATATTTCGACAAAGGTACAGCTTCGATAAAGTCGGTAATTGCTAAAGCATCTTCCGTGCTGAAATAATAAACCTGTGGTGAAATGCCAGCTTCTGCGGCCAAATTCATGCAAGCATATTGCCGAACGGGATCGCTGAGCGGATCGATCTGCATAATCAGCCTTAATACATAAGCTTTACCATTCACGGTAATTTTATAAACCAGCGCTGAGGAGAACCCTCCAGTTAGAAGCTGGATACTTTCGACATTTCTGGTATTAAAAGCAGTTTGAATTGCTGTTTCAACTGCTTCGAGTTTTGCTTCTGGGATCGATGATTTCAAAGTAGAGTTTGGCATAAAATCCTCAACGAATTTACATTCCTGGAAAACAACTTTGACAACCGTACCCTTCACCCCTGAAAATGCGATTGAGTTGACCATTCTGTATTCCTAGAACTCAAAGCTAGTGCCTTCATACTCAGAGCACGTTTGACAATAACTTTGTCGGCGCCATTACCATTGATCTCAATTGTTCCAAGCAAGCTGTAGGGCAGCGCCCAAGGAAACTCATAACAGCCTGAGTGTTTTCAAGCCGTTAACCATACCGCTGCAAATCCGATTCGATTGCGAGATTTTGATGCGGTTGCATCACTGACATTTTCCTGTCTGACCTCACCAAATATTCCTGGTAATCAGTCTCAATTGAGACGATCGCCTGAATAGATATAATCACCGTCCTCACGGGGTACTAATTTTCCGTTAACAATACATGGGGATTTTACCAAATGTCAACAGTCCCTATCGATATTAGGCAAACTCTGCTTTTGAAGCAGCAGGAGATTGGGATAGAGAGCAGGGCTGATTCCTTCTAAAATTTTCCAATCTCTCTAACCCTTATGTTATGAGGCGTTGGGTAGATCTTTCTGTAGCAGGCTTAGCAAATTATTAAAAACTCCTGTTTTCCTTGCTACTAAAAGCTTTGTCCAGATTTAAATCGTAAATTGATATTAGAATAAATCAGCCCTGGGATAGAGAGGGGCTTGACTGATAGCAATCGCGGGAGTTCGTCGGCTTTCATCAAACTTCTGGTTGTGGACAGAGGCTTTGAGCCCACCCGATTGCTGCTGTGGAGTTTGCTCAAAGATATTCTACAATAAAGAATGAATTTTGACCTTGAAAATTCCCTTGACCTGTACTAATTCAAGAACAGGAAAACTGACTGACGATAAGACTGTATTCTGAGGAGATTCCTATCTGGTACATCTGAGATTGTTTGTTGCTGAAACGGATTGCCAACAATTACATTCATTATTAGGACTGTCGCCATCGTCTGCTTAATACAATTTTTCGCCAGCATGGGTTTCACAAAACTTTCCTCAGACTCAAATTGAGTTGGCATTCAAAGTTGTTGTTAACCGTCGCTATCCCGATGCAATTGGTACGCCTCTAATCATTTTAAAGCTAGACATCACTCGATCAATAAAACCTGTACTGATTCCTCAGCAGAATTAAATGCGAACTTTGCTCATGTGAGAGCTTCCTTTGTCTGTATTTTTTATTTACTTTTATATTTGGTGTATCTTACTTGAACTAACTCGGTCGGATACTTCTGTACTTCTATTAACTTTAATTTCATCTCCATGGGAGATGGCAAGAATAAGGGAATTCCTTCGCCTAACATGATAGGTGCGATCGACAGAATATATTCATCAATCAGTTGACATTGGAGGAATGAGGCGATTAATTCTGCACCTCCAACTAGCCAAATTCGTTTGAGTCCTTGCAACTCCATTTCGTGCAGAAATCGATCGGGCGTTGCGGAGGTAAATAACACATCATCGCGATCGGGCGATCGGCTTTGCTGGGTAAAAACGTAGGATGGCTTGCCGGGATGGGGCCACTCGCCAAAGCTCAACACCTGTTCGTAGGTTTTGCGTCCCATCGCCAATCCATCGATCGATCGATAAAACTCACCATACCCGTGGTCAGTTTCGTCCGTCTCAAAAGCTGTAAGCCAATCAATACTGCCGTCTTTACGAGCAATATAACCGTCCAGACTGGTTGCAATATAAAGTACGATTTTTGTCATTGATTAACCTCCTTTCCAGGGCGATGCTTGTGCAACGAACAAGTCATTGAGCGTTATTCTCATTACTGGGGTGCCAATCTGCCCGGTTCAGGCGATAAACAAAACAGTCATCGTCACCAAACTGTCGCGGTTCAACAAATTGAAAGCCAAGACGTTCGTAGAAGCGGTGGGCACGGGTATTGCTGGCCAGTGGATCGATGAGTACAGCCGTCACAGCAGAGTCGGCGAAACATCGAGTCAGTGCAAGCTGCATCATTTGTGTGCCATAGCCTTTGCCCAAATCTGTCTCTTCTCCAATCCAAATGTCGATCGCACGTAGATTCGGTTCGCAATCGCCCCAGTAGTGACTATCCTCAAGTGCTGGATCGATAATCTGAATAAATCCGATCGCCCGGCCATCAATTTCAGCAATTAATTGCTCCCTCCAGTCGGGAGTGCGATCGAGTTCTATTTCCCAACCCCAATCATCGTTAGGATCTGCATTAACCACATGAGGTTGCTCATCCCAATGTCGCAGTAGAGCTAAATCAGCGGAGGTGGCGGAGCGGAGGTTTATCATCATTCATTACTTTTGAAATTTTATTTTCACTGCCTTGATTAATGTTAAACAGGAAAATGACATACTGCTTCCATATTATGTCCATCTGGATCTAAAACAAAAGCACCATAATAATCAGGATGATAGTGAGGTCGCAAACCCGGAGTACCATTGTCTCGCCCCCCTGCTGCTAGCGCTGCTGTGTAAAAAGCCTGAACCATCTCATGAGTTTCTGCGCGGAAAGCAATATGAATTCTAGGGGTATTTACCTCTCCCTGTGTAATCCAGAAATCGGGCTTTCCGTCTATTCCAAAACCTGCCAGAGATATAGAACCAGTCACAGAAGCATCAAACTCTTTCAGTAATTGATAACCAAGCGGGGCTAAGGCTTTGGTGTAAAAATCTTTGCTTTTCTCGAAATTACTAATGTTAATGCCAGTATGGTCAATCATCAATTTTTCCTACTATATTATCGCTTATTTATCTTGTGAAGAAGTAACCAGATCGACGAGTTCAATGACAATAACGTTCCACCCGATCGACAAATCTACAGCTTTTTGAAGTATCTGGCGATCGGTAACAGCCCGAAACCCGCCTTTTCATAGGTGCGACGTGCTGCGGCATGACCTGGATCGCCTCCGGTTTCGACCATTGCAACAGACATCCCCGCATCTTTCATCCAATTTACAGCGAATTCTGTCAGAGCGGAGCCAATGCCACGACCTTGAAAGTCTGGATCGACAGCGATCATGTAAATTTCACCCATGCTGCTTTCCGAATCGAGTTTCACGGCGACAAAGCCCACGGTGGAACCTGCATCAATAGCAACCCAGACATTTGTATCCTCCGCAGCGCAGACACCTTCGACAGCCTCTTGCTGGCTGACGCGCCAACCATCGGGATAGAAACTCTGGTAGACATCCAGATCCATCGCTTTCTGAATCGAATCAAATACCGGAGTCCATGCCCGAAGAGAAAGGCGAATGATTGCATCCAGTTGTTGAGCGTCGTAAGGTTCAATCCGCATTTGCATCATCATCTCAAAGGTTGTAACCAGTGTATTACATTTGTAATGGCGATCGCAATCTTTCTTCCATTGTGAACGCAGTGACTATTGGTTTACTGCGCTTGGTTCCATGTAGACAAGTTCCCAAATGTGACCATCTAAGTCTTGAAATCCATGGGAATACATAAACCCGTGGTCTTGTGGTTGATTATAGGTTGTTCCACCAGCGGCGATCGCCCGCTCAACCATTTCATCAACTTCTTTTCGACTCTCAGTAGATAAACACACCAGCACTTCTGTGCTTTTGGTGGCATCACAAATTGCTTTGGGCGTAAAAGTCTTGAACTTTTCGTAAGTCAAAAGCATGACGAATATGTCGTCGCTGACAATCATGCAAGTGGCTGTCTCGTCAGTAAACTGAGGATTGAAGGTGAAGCCGAGTTTAGTAAAAAAGTCAATAGATCGATCGAGCTTTTTTACGGGCAGATTGACGAAAATTTTAGTAGCCACGATCTTCTCCTTTTGTTGTTTTATGGGAAAGTAAATGGTAGTTGTTGCGTTGTTGGCTATTGCTGGTTGTAGGCTTGCTGCAAGCGAGCAACATCAATCTTGCTCATTGCGAACAGGGCTTGCATCACGCGCGTCGCCTTGTCGGCATCCTTGTCCTTCAGCATTTCTGTGAGCGATCGCGGTACGATTTGCCAAGATAGCCCGAACTTGTCTTTGAGCCAGCCGCACTGACTTTCACTTCCACCTGCGGACAACTGGCTCCACAGCGTGTCAACTTCTTCTTGTGTCTCGCAGTCCACACTGAGGGAAATGGCTTCAGTGAATGGGAATTGCGGCCCACCGTTGAGTGCCTGAAACTGCTGCCCTTCAATTTCAAACAGCAGGGTAAGCAGTTTGCCTTTGTGTTCGGGTATGGCATCGCCGTAGTGCGAAACTTCCAAAATCTTGCTGTTATTGAAAATGCTCAGGTAGTAATTGACAGCCTCTTCGGCATTAAAGTTAAACCAGAGGCATGGTGTGATTTTTTGACTGTTTTGCATGGTGTTTCTACTAATCGTTCTAGTGGCGGAAGTGACGGAAACAGTTAAGCCTCTCTTTGATTTAGGCAGCTTTCTCGCAGTTAACGGGACTTAAACAAATTTTAAGCCCAAACAAGGCCTAAACTGGCTTTATAAGCCGAGAATACGTCCCAATTTTGGTTCAACCATTTCACAAATCT